>NZ_JBARCR010000063.1:0-1939 GCF_049794275.1 Trebonia sp. | reverse complement strand
GGCGCAGACCGTCAAGGAGGTCGAGGCGACCGGGCAGCGGGTTGTCGCCCGCCGCGCGGACGTGCGCGACCTCGGCGCGGTGCGGGCCGCGCTCGACGAGGGCGTTGCGGAGCTCGGCGGCCGGCTGGACATCGTCTGCGCCAACGCGGGGATCATCTCGCAGCCGGTCGCCACCTGGGAGATCGACCTGGACCAGTGGCGCGAGCTGATCGACGTCACGCTGACCGGCGTGTTCGTCACTATCAAGGCCGCCGTCCCGCACATGATCACCGCGGGCAACGGCGGGTCGATCACGCTGACCAGCTCGGGCGCGGCGCTGATCTCCGGCGGCGGCTTCGCCGACTACAAGGCGGCCAAGTCCGGGGTGCTGTCGCTGACCAGGACGCTGGCCTGCGAACTGGCCGAGCACTTCATCCGGGTGAACGCGATCTGCCCGACGGCGGTCGACACCCCGATGATCCAGAACGAGACGCTGTACCGGTCGTTCAGGCCCGACCTGCCGAACCCGGGCCGCGAGGACGTGAAGGCCGGATTCCAGACCATGAACCTGCTGCCCATCCCGTGGGTGGACGTGGCAGACGTGTCGAACGCGATCGTCTGGCTGGCCTCGGACGCGGCGCGGTACATCACCGGCGTGACGCTGCCCGTCGACGCGGGGAACCAGCACAAATGATCACGACGCAGGCCGCGGTGCTGTGGCAGAGCGGCACGGACTGGAAGGTCGAGGAGATCACGCTCGACGAGCCGCGGCAGGGCGAGGTCCTCGTCCGGGTGGCCGCCGCCGGGCTGTGCCACTCCGAGGAGCACCACGTCACCGGCGACGTGCCGTTCGCCGCGCCGATGATCGGCGGTCACGAGGGGGCAGGCTACGTCGAGGCGGTCGGGCCCGGCGTCACGCTCACCAAGCCGGGCGACTACGTCGTCTTCTCGTCGATCCCGAACTGCGGCCGCTGCCCGTCCTGCGCGCGGGGCCGGCAGAACCTGTGCGACCTCGCCGCCACCATCGGGGACGGGCTGCAGATCAGCGACCACACCTCGCGCCACCACGTGGGTGCTACCGATCTCACCATCACCTGCATGGTCGGCTGCTATGCGCGGCACACCGTGGTGAACGAGGCGTCCGTGATCCCGGTAGACCCGGCGGTGCCGCCGGAGGCCGCCTGCCTGACCGGCTGCGGGGCGGCGACCGGCTGGGGCAGCGCGGTGTACGCCGGAGGCGTCCGGGCCGGCGACGACGTCGCGGTGATCGGCGTCGGCGGCCTCGGTTCGGCGGCGGTCCTGGGTGCCCGGTTGGCCGGCGCGCGGCACGTCTTCGCCGTCGACCCGGTGCCGTTCAAGCGGGAGATGGCAGGCAAGTTCGGCGCGACGCACACGGCGCGGGACGCGGCCGCGGCGTTCGACCTGATCCGCGAGGTTACCTGGGGCCGGATGTGCGACGTGGTGGTGCTGACGATGGGGGTAGGGCGCGGCGACCTGATGGACGACTTCATCGCGCTGACCGCCAAGCGCGGGCGGATCGTGGTGACGAACATCCACCCGGTCGCCGACACCCACCCGCGGCTGAGCCTGATCGGCCTGGCGCAGTGGGAGAAGCAGATCGTCGGCTGCATCTTCGGCTCGGTCAACTCCCGCGCCGACATCCCCCGGCTGCTCGGCCTGTACCGGGACGGGCTGCTCGACCTGGACTCGATGGTCACCAGCACCTACCCGCTCGAGGACATTAACCAGGGGTACCAGGACCTTCGCGACGGCAAGAACATCCGCGGCGTCCTGGTGATGTGACCGCCCCGCCGATGGTCACCACTGATCACAGCGGGTTAGAGGTCGCCGACCTGGTAGGTCTTCAGTCCGTACTGCCTGGCCAGCGGGTTCCACAGGCGGGTGAACGCCTGCTTGTCCGTGGTCGCCTGGCCATCGGGGCCGTAGGACGCCTTCAGGT
>NZ_JBARCR010000062.1:0-3841 GCF_049794275.1 Trebonia sp. | reverse complement strand
GGCGGACGCTGACCACGGGACCGGCGGGATCGGCGGGACCGGCGGAACCGGCGGGACCGGGGCGGCCGGCCGTGCGGGGGTGGCGACCGCTGTCGGCGTGCTGCCCGCCACCGGCATTTCCAGCCGGGCCGACGCGATCGGCGGACCGGTGCTGTGGGCCCTCGTGTTCTGCGCCGGCGTCTACGGCGGTTACTTCGGCGCGGCGCAGGGCGTGCTGCTGATCGGCATGCTCGGCATCGCGTTCACCGACAGCCTGCAGCGGATCAACGCGGTGAAGAACGTGCTGGCGGGCCTGGTCAACGGGGTCGCGGCGGTCGTGTTCATCGCGCTCACGCACATCGACTGGAAGGTCGCGGGCCTGATCGCGGCCGGGTCGATCATCGGCGGCCAAGCCGGCGCCCGCGTCGGCCGCCGGCTCCCGCCGTGGGGTCTGCGGTTGCTGATCGTCTGCGTCGGCGTCGCCGCCCTGGTCAAGCTGCTGGCTTAGCGGCACCGGGCGACGGCGAGGACTGACTTAGGGCGAGAAAACCTACGGAGAATGGGTACAAACCGGACACAAAGCGGGGCGTTTCTCGCCCTATGTGCCTCGCGGTCGTCAGGTGGGACGACGGGTGAGGTACGGGAGTGGGTGAGGTACGGGAGTGGCTAAAGGTGCGGGAAAGCAGGACGTGTCAGGCAACCCAGGGCCAGAGGGGGGTGGGGACCACGCGGGTGGCCGGGTCGTAGCGGAGCGGGGCGTAGCCGGTGTAGTTCTCCGCGAGCATCGTGGCCGCGGCGCGTGAGGTGACCAGGTTGCGCAGCTGGGCGAGCTGCAGCGCCGACTCGAACGGGTCCTGGCCGGGGACGACGTGCATCATGGCGGTCATCCACCAGGCCAGGTGCGTTGCCCGCCAGACCCGCTCCAGGCAGTGCTCGGAGTAGGCGTCCGCCAGCGCGGGATTACCGTCCCGCAGCAGCCTGATCAGGGCGGTCGCCAGCGCGGCCACGTCGGCGACCGCCAGGTTGAGGCCCTTGGCCCCGGTAGGCGGCACGATGTGCGCCGCGTCGCCGGCCAGGTACATCCGCCGGTACTGCATCGGGGTGGCGACGAAGCTCCGCATCGGGGTGATCCCCTTCTCCAGGATCGGGCCGGTTTGCAGCTCCCAGCCCGGCACCCCGAGCCGGCGCTGCAGCTCGTCCCAGATCCGGTCGTCCGGCCATCTCGTGATGTCCTCGTCCGCCGGCACCTGCAGGTAGAGGCGGCCGACCTCCGGCGTGCGCATGCTGTGCAGCGCGAAGCCGTCCTCGTGACGGCAGTAGATCACCTCGTCGGTGGACGGCGGCGCCTTGGCGAGGATGCCGAGCCAGCCGTAGGGGTAGCTGCGCTCGGCGACCAGGCGCAGTCCGCCGCGCGGGATGGCCGGGCGGCAGATGCCGTGGAAGCCGTCGCAGCCCGCGATGGCGTCGCAGGTCACCTCGTGCCGCTGGCCGGCGGAGTCCGTGTAGCGCAGCACCGGGTGGTCGGAGTCGAGGCCGGCCACCTCGGTCTCGCTGACCTCGAACTCGAGCGCGGCGCGGTCGGCGGTGCGCGCCCGGATCAGGTCCTTGACGATTTCGGTCTGCGCGTAGATCGTGACCCACCGGCCGCCGGTCAGCTCACGGAAGTTCACGTGGTGCCGTTCCCCGCCGAACTGCAGGTAGATGCCGTCGTGCTCGAGCCCTTCCGCGTCGAGCCGTCGCCCGAGCCCAACTGCCCGGAGCAGTTGGACCGTGGTGGATTCGAGCATCCCGGCCCGCTGCCTGGCCTCGCAGTACGCCCTGCTGCGAGCCTCGATGACGATGGAGTCGACGCCGCCGAGGGCGAGCAGGTGCGACAGGAGCAGGCCGGCCGGACCGGCGCCGACGATGCCGACCTGAGTACGGTGCTTAACGGTCATGCGGGGCCACCACCTGAAAATTGCTGTGCAATTACGTAGAGTATTCAGATATGTGATTAATGTAACAGTGCGGAAAGTAGTTGACTAGTCTCCGATAGTAGTCATTCATGATGTGCTACCACTGCGGACCGCGGGTGCGTACCCTGCTGCCGTGAGCACACCACCGGATTCCGGAGTCGGCCAGCCCGGGTTTGTCGCCGCGCACGGTCTGATGTCCGACGAGGTCGTCGTCAGGGCGCAGGAAGTCGCGGAGCGGATCGCCACCAGCCGGCTGCGCACGGTGCGGCTGGCCGTGGTCGACCAGCACGGGGTGCCGCGGGCGAAGTCGCTGTCCCCGGACGCGGCGATCGCCGCGATGTCGAACGGGCTCGACTTCTCTGGCGCCATCTACAGCCTGGACACCGGGAACAACGTGTTCGTCTCGCCGTTCGCGGCCGACGGCGGCTTCGGGATCCCCGAGTTCACCGGGTTTCCCGACGTGGTGCTGGTGCCTGACCCGGCGACGTTCCGGATCCTGCCGTGGGCGGACCGGACCGGGTGGATGCTGTGCGACGCGTACTTCGCCAACGGGCAGCCGGTGCCGCTCGACGGCCGTGGCCTGCTGCGCCGCCAGCTGGCCGCGCTCGCCGAGGCCGGGTACGACTTCGTGGCGGGGCTCGAGGTCGAGTTTTACATCGTGAAGGTGGACACCGCGGTGCCGCTGACGCCGGAGAACGCCGGGTTCACTCCCCCGCCGCCACCGGTCTCCGTGTTCGAGCGCGGCTACCAGTACCTGTCAGAAGTGCGGCTCGACTCGATGACACCGGTGCTCGAGGTGGTGCGGGACGCCCTGGCGCCGCTGCGGCTGCTGCCGCGCTCCATGGAGGACGAGTGGGGCCCCGGACAGGTCGAGTTCTCGTTCCCGCCGATGCGCGGGCTCGCCGCGGCGGACAATGCGGTCCTGTTCCGGTCCGCGGTCAAGCAGGTCTGCCAGCGGCACGGCCTGCTGGCCACGTTCATGTGCCGGCCAGGGCTGCCGAACTTCTTCTCCTCGGGCTGGCATCTGCACCAGTCGCTCGCCTTCCGCCCATCAGGCGGGAACGCGTTCGCGTCAGAGGCCGGGCCGCTGTCGGAAGCCGGGCTGTCCTACGTCGCCGGGCTGCTCGAGCATGCGCTGCCGTCGCTGGTGTTCGCGGCGCCGACGGTGAACGGGTACAAGCGGTACCGGCCGTACTCGTTCGCCCCGGACCGGGTGTGCTGGGCCGTGGAGAACCGGGGAGCGCTCGTCCGGGTGCAGGGCTCGGCCGGCGACACGAGCTCCCACGTGGAGATGCGCTCGGGCGAGCCGGCCGCGAACCCGTACCTGTATATGGCGGCCAACATCGCCGCCGGCCTGGACGGGGTGAAGCGGTCCCTGACGCCGCCGCCGGCCGTCGAAGCCGACCCGTACTCGGCGGAAGGCGCGGTCATGCTGCCGACCTCCCTCGCTGCGGCGGTCAAGGCTCTCGACGACGACGGGTTCTACCGTGCCGCGTTCGGCGACACGCTGATCGACTACCTGCTGCTGATGAAGCGCGCCGAGATAGCCCGCTACGAGGCGGCGCTGTCCGCCGCGGGCCTGACCGACTCACCGAACGAGGTCAGCGACTGGGAGATGCGGGAGTACTTCGAGTTCTTCTGACGCGGCACCGCGGCGCCGTCAGCGCCGTCAGCCGAGGCGGACCGGGAGGATGACCGCCGACGGGTGCGCCGGGTCGCGGTAGACGGCCTGGTCGGCCGCCAGCAGGCGGGTGGCCGTGGCGAGCGGCTCGCCGCTGCCGGGGTTGCGTGCGTAGCGCGGGAAGGCGCCGCTGGAGACCTGGACCCTGATCCGGTGGCCGCGCTTGAAGCGATAGGCGGTCGGCCACAGCCGGACCGTCGCCCTGGTCACCTTGTCCGCGCCGGTC
>NZ_JBARCR010000061.1:0-8992 GCF_049794275.1 Trebonia sp. | reverse complement strand
CCCATCGCCCGGTTGCGGGGCGGCCCTTCAGGGAACGTCGTGGCGATCAGCGCCAGGGCGGTGGGGGCGACGATCGCGCCGCCCGCGCCCTGCACGGCCCGGGCCGCCAGCAGCCATGCCTGCGAGGTGGCGAGTCCGCCGGCGAGGGACGCGGCCGAGAACAACAGCAGGCCTGCGACGAACATCCGGCGGCGGCCGAGCAGGTCACCGGCGCGGCCGCCGAGCAGCAGCAGCCCGCCGAACGTCAGGGCATAGGCGTTGGTGACCCACTCGAGGCCGGTGCCGGAGAATCCGAGTGCCGCCTGAATGTGCGGCTGCGCGACGATCACGATGGTGGCGTCAAGCACGACCATGAGCTGGGCGGTCGCGATGACGAGCAGGGCCAGGCCGAGGCGGCGGCCGTCATTCCTGGTGCCGGCCTGACCGATTGCGGGAAATGTCGTTGCCATAGCATCGATGCTGTCGGCCGGGAGCCCCGCCGTCGTCGTGCGCAGGAAGCGTCTTCTGCCTGCTCAGCGCGGACGCAGCCGGCTGCGCGGGTACTCCGCGGGAAGTAGCCGGAAATGGGTCCGGCGGGTGACCGCGGCCACGGCCGCCACTGCCTGGTCGACGTCATCCGGGGTGTTATAGAGGTAGAAGCTCAGGCGGCAGCTCGCGGGCGGGTTCAGCCCGAGCGCGTGATGGGCGAGTGTCGCGCAGTGGCAGCCGGCGCGCGATTCCACTCCGGCCCTGTTCAGGGCTTCGGCCACGCTGACAGGATCACGGGCGGCCAGGTTGAACGCGACCAGCGATGTGCGGCGCGCCGGATCGCGCGGTCCGTAGATAGTGATCCCGCCGATGGCTTCGAGCCCGTCCAGCGCCCGGCTCGTCAGCTGCTGGTTCCAGCTGGAGATGCGCTCCATGGCCGAGCGGACGGCGGCTCGTGGGAGTGGCTTGGCGGTGCCGAAATAGACGGGGCGGCCCGGAGTCAGCGCCAGGTCTACCAGGATCCGCACCGCTTGCGCGGAGACGATCGCGCCGAGGATGTTGGGCGTCCCCGCGGCATACTTCCAGGGCAGCGCGTTGTACTCGACCTGCCAGGGAAACACGCGGCCTTCGGCGATCATGTCACCGCCGTACAGGAACGGCAGCGAGGCATCGAGCAGGTGCTCCTTGGCGTACAGCACGCCGACCCCGAACGGCGCCAGCAGCTTGTGGAATGAGAACGCCAGGTAGTCGACGTCGAGAGCCCGGACGTCAACGAACGAGCCCGGCACCAGCTGGGCGCCGTCGACCAGCAGGTACGACCGCTTCTCACCGCTGGGCTGGCAGTACCCGCTGGCGTCGGCCAGCGCGCGGACGGCGGCCAGCGGGTTGCGGGTGCCAAGGAAATTCGACGCGCCGGTGCAGCAGACCAGCTTGGTGCGGGCGTCGATCAGCGATGCCAGGTGCTCCAGGTCCAGCTCGCCGGTGCGCGGATCGAACCGCGCCAGGCGGTAGTCCACCCGCCGCCCCAGCCGGGGCAGCACCTCCCGGCACATCGCGTACCACGGGACGTAGTTGGAGTTGTGTTCCATCAGCGTCGTGACCACGTTGTCGCCGTCGCGGAACTCGGTGAGCAGCGAGTACATGACCGAGTTGATGGCCTCGGTGGTGTTCCGGTAGAGCGCGATGCAGGCCCGGCTTGGCGCACCGAGGAATTGCGCGATCGTGTCGTATGACTGCTCGAACCGGGCGGTCATCAGCTGCGAGGCGGCGGACTGCCCGCGGTGCACGTTCTCGTATTCCGGCGCGAGCGACGCCTGCAGTCTCAGGAGCTCGCGCGGCGGCTGCGTGCTCGCCGCGTTGTTCGTGACGATCCGGCCACAATCCAGGAACATGAAGTGGCGCCGGACGGCCTGGATGTCGAACGGATCCGGACCGGCCGCGACCGAGTCGGCCCTGGCGCGCCAGTTCAGGACGGTCATGGCTGCCCCTTGCGCTTCCAGGCGCCGATCAGCAGCGGCATCAGCGTCGGAAGGTCCGGGAAGCGGCAGACGTCGCGGTCCATCGAGGCCAGCAGCGCCTCGGCCTGGTCCTCGGTGGTGATGCCGTGCGCCACGGCCATCGGCAGCACGCTGCGGACGACCTGCTCGAGCTGCGCGGACGCGGCGGCGAGCGGCATGAGGTGGCCCGCGACGTCGGTGCCGTCGGGAGTCCCGACGCCGGCCTGGGCGAACAACTGCGGCAGCCGGGCACCGGCCGACACGTCCGCGCTCGCCGCGCCGAACGCACCGGTGACCAGCCGCAGCCCGTCGGCCACGCTGTCCAGCTGAGGCAGGCTGCTGGTCCCGCGCAGGTCGAAGTCCTGGACGAGCAGGTGACCGCCCGGGGCGACGGCCTCCCACAGCCGGGCCAGCACGTCGACGCGCTGCGGCAGGTGGAACAGCAGCAGCCGGGCGTAGACGAGGTCGTACGGCGCGCCAGGGATCGGTTCGCCGGCGGTGAGATCATGAGCGTGGAAAGCGCAGTGCCGGTAACCGTCGCCGTGCAGCATCTCCAGCGCCATGCCGCCGAGCGCGGCGTCGGCGTCGATGCCGAGCACGCGGCCCGCGGACCCCACCCGCTCGGCCATCGCGCGCATCGTCTCGCCGGGCCCGCAGCCGGCGTCCAGGCAGCTGGCACCGGGCCCCAGGCCGATCTGGTCCAGGAGCCGCCCGGTCGCGGCGTCCCACATCCGGGCCTGCGCCCGCAGCCGTTCGTATTCGTCCGGGGTGTGCCCGAGCGCGTACCGGCCTCCTGGCGGGCGGTTGATCGCGGTGGTAGTCATCCCCATCCCCCTGTCTGCGTGACGGACGGCGGTCTTTCGCCGCACTGCAAGCATCCGCGGGGATGGCGCGGACTGTCGTTGGGCTACCGCGCAGGGACCTTCACACTGCGTGCAGACATGCGGTACTCCGCCGGGGGCAGTCCGTGCACGGCACGGAAGGTCCGGCTGAAGTCGCCAGGGCTCGAGAAGCCCCACCGGGATGCGATGGCCGCGACCGGGCGTGAATCCAGCGCCGGATCGGAAAGATCGCGGCGGCAGCAGTCCAGGCGCCGCGCCCGGATCCAGCCCGCCACCGTCAGGCCCGCGTCATGGAAGAGCTGGTGCAGTGAGCGCAGGGAGATGTGGTGGGCGGCGGCGATCATCGCGGGCGACAGCTCGGCATCGCCGAGGTGCTGCTGGATGAACGCCTGGACGGTGGTCAGCAGCGCCTGCCTGCGAGCCTCGGGCGTGCCCCAGTCAGGGACGTCCAGCTCGTGCGCCAGCCTGGTCGCCAGGACCTCAAGCGCGGCTGTCGACAGCCGCGCTGCCTCCGCCGGGCTGTAATGGTCGATGTTGCGGGCCAGCTGGAGGAGGAACTGCGAGGTCACGACGCCCAGCCCGGCGCTGGCCGGGATCCGGACAGCCGTCAGCTCCTTGAGCCGGCCCCGGCTCAGCGGCAGCATCGACGGCGGGAACATGAAGGTCATCATCGCCGTCAGCCGGTTTCCATCGACCCCGCACGCCACCTGATAAGGGCGGCGCGTGTCGTAGTAGGCGAACTCGGCGGTCGCCAGCCGGGCCTGCCGGCCGTCCTGCTCGACGACGCAGGAGTTCCCGCCGCACACCAGGAACATCTTCAGCATGTCGGGGTCGGCCTGAGAGATCAGCTCCGGGGTGCGGCGCACGACGGTAGGCATGGCGTCTATGACGACCACCTGCATCGCCCCGAGACCGCTGACGCGGAACTCTCCCTGGTATTTCGCGTCGGCTCTGTACAGCGGACGGCACTCCATCGGCACCCACATCGTGGCCGTCATGTCCTGCACGAAGTCCGCGCGGTCGGCAGCGGGTACCTGGTCGGTCTTGATTACCGTGCTCATGCCCGCACCCCCCACAGGCAGGCGGGTGGACGGCGTACGCCTGCCATCTCTCCGGGTGGGCCTATCTTAACCAGATGCAAAGAATTAGTCTAGAGCAATACTCTAATGTTGTGACGGAACAGGCAGGGCGAGTCGCCGCGCCGGCGCGGCGGCGCCGTGGGCCGGCAAGCACCGAGAACGGGCAGCGCAGCAGGGACCGCGTCCTCAAGGCGGCCCTGGAGCTGATTACCGAAGCGGGCATCGACCGGGTGCGGGTCGCGGAGATAGCCCGGCGCGCCAGCATGAGCTCTGGCCAGGTGATGTACTACTTCACCAGCAAGGAGCACATCCTGCTGGAGACCCTGGCGTGGCAGGACCACCTTGACCTCTTGCGGACCCGCGCCGCCCTGGAGAAGGTGACCGGCGCCTGGCGTCAAATGGAACGCTACATCTACAACTACCTGCCCGCCGGCCCGTCGGACCCGGGCTGGATCCTGTGGATGGAGTCATGGGCCCGCGCTCCGCACAACCG
Organism: Trebonia sp.; assembly: GCF_049794275.1. Classification (NCBI taxonomy): domain Bacteria; kingdom Bacillati; phylum Actinomycetota; class Actinomycetes; order Streptosporangiales; family Treboniaceae; genus Trebonia; species Trebonia sp. Next base: position 4,614 of record NZ_JBARCR010000061.1, on the reverse strand, counting down.
GCAGGTGACCCAGTTCATGGAAGAGCTGTTGGCCCCATGGCGCGATGACCTAGCCGCCATCATCGCCCGCGGCGTGGCGGAGGGAGAGTTCGCCGCCCCGGCCTCTCTCGACGACTTCACGCTCCGCTTCAACGCCCTGCTGGACGGGCTCGCCCTTCTCCGCCTCCGGCAGCTGCACCAGCCAGCCCGCAAGCGTCTCGTCGAGCTTGCCCTGACCACCGCGCGCGCCGAGCTGACCCCGGATCCCGCCGTACCCGCGGGCTGACGCCTTAGTGGTGGACGGCGGCCAGCAGGGCGGCGTAGGCGCGGACCAGCGCCGCGTGCTCGAGCGGGAGCAGCCTGCTGTCTGGCTGGCGGCCCTGCCGGATCCACTCGTCGGACAGGTCCATGGCCCGAGCGCGGTGGACCGCGGCCGGGCGGAGCGCTGCCTCCGGCTCGCGGTAGAGGTAGCAGTACAGCCGGGTCAGCGACTGCACCAGCTCCTCGGCTGGTTCCGTGTCATCGATCGGCTGCGGGTCCCCGCGGTGCTGGCCCTCGCGGTGCACCCGCCACCAGTCCACCTCGAGTTCGGCGGCCTTGGCCGGGCTGGCGGGCTCGCCATAGGTGAGCTTGACCAGTGCATAGAACCGCCGCATGCAGGCCCGGGCCCGGTTGGGGTCATTGCCGGGATACGGCGCCCACAGCTGGTTGGCCCGCAGTACCAGCCAGGCGCCGTGCAGGGTGAGGTACCAGTCCATGCCGAAGCCCGCCTGGACCAGCCCGACCGAGGCGATCAGCACCTGAGGCCACCGCCGCAGGTAGTACCCGACCCAGGCCCGGTATTCGAGGTCGGCGAGACGCACGGGATCGAATGTCCGGAGCCGGGACGGCGTTCCGGCGCTGACCTTGCCCGTGCCGCCCATGGCCACCCCCTCTGCCGCCAGCGAAGCAGCTCTGCGTCCATTCTGGAGGGAGGCTGGCCACACCGGCTACCGGAGGGGAGCACCCTGGCCAGCAGCGGACGGGCCGGCTGAAGCTGGAACCGTGACGAGCCACTGGTCCGAGCTCGCGGGGCTTACGGCGCATCTCGAGATGGTGCGGTTCCCCGCGGGGAACCGCCTCATGCGCGAGGGCAGCCCAGGCGATGCGTGCTACGTCATCGTGGCGGGCGAAGTGCGCGTTGAAGTCGAACGGCCGGACTTCGACAGCAACGGCGTCGTGTCGTTCATGGGACCGGGCGCCGTGTGCGGTGAGCTCGGGCTGCTCGATGACAGCCCGCGGTCGGCGAGCGTCTACGCGCACACCGACGTGACCGCCCGGTGCCTGACGGCCGGCGCGCTGCGTGAGCTGTGCGATCGCGATCCTCAGGGCGGCGTCATGATGCTGCGCTGGCTGGCCCGTAGCGCCGCGGAGAAGGCTCGCGCCTTCTCAAAGGACCTCGAGGAGTTCATTTTCACCGACGAGCCTGATCCGCTGGTGGATGAGCTGATCGCACGGTCGGCCGCGGCGCGGCAGAGCATCGCCGACTGGCCCGAGAGCAAGGTCGATGCCCTTATCACTGACCTGGCAGCGCAGCTCGCGAGCCACGCGGATGAGCTCGCCGCCGCGACTGTCATAGAAACCGGGATCGGCTGCGTGGCGGACAAGGTGGAAAAGAACCTGTTCGGGAGCCTGGGTGTGGCGAAGTCGCTGGTCGGAAAGCCCGGAGTAGGCGTGATCGGCGAGCGGGAGTCCCTCGCGGAGATCGCCGATCCGATGGGCGTCGTCCTTGGCCTGATTCCGATCACCAACCCGGTTTCCACGCTGGTGTTCAAGACCTTGATCTGCATAAAGGCGCGAAACGCCCTCATAGCGAGCTGCCACCCGCACGCGGCGAAGGTCGGGGCGCGCACCCTGGACCTGCTCCGTCAGGGCCTGGTCAGCCATGGTGCGTCGGCCGATCTCGTGCAGAGCGTGCCGCGGCGCCCCACCCGGCGGACCACCGCGGCCCTGATGCACCACCCGGGTGTGTCAATGATCCTGGCCACCGGCGGGACCGCGATGGTCAAGGCGGCGTACAGCTCGGGCACCCCCGCGATCGGCGTCGGGCCGGGTAACGCGCCAGCCTGGGTCTGCGCCGATGCGGACCTCGAGGCCGCGGCCCGGATGGTCGTGGCCAGCAAGGGATTTGACTACGGCCTCATCTGCGGCTCGGAGAACAACCTCGTCGTCGACCGGTCGGTGCGCGAGACCTTCATCTGCGCACTGCGCCAGGCAGGGGCGGCGGTGCTCGACGCCGCGGACGGCGAGCGCCTGGCACAGGTCGCCTTCGACGGCGAGCACCTGAGCCGCGCCGTGCTCGGGCAGCCGGCTCCGGCCATCGCCGCGCAGGCAGGCATCGAAGTGCCGGGCGCGGTTCGCCTGCTGGTGGTGCCGTTGCCGCGGGGAGCCATGCAGGGTCCGTTCGGAAAGGAAAAGCTCGCCCCGATCCTGCCGTTGTTCACCGTCGACGGCGAGGACGACGGCATCCGGCTTTGCCTGCAGCTCCTCGGCAACGGCGGCGCCGGTCATACGGCGGTCATCCACACCCGCAGCCGGCGGCTTCAGCTGTCCTTCGCGCAGCAGATGCCGGTGAGCCGGATCCTGGTCAACAGCCCGGCGGCCCAGGGCTGCATCGGCATGGGCAACGGGCTGACACCGTCGCTGACGCTCGGCTGCGGAACCTACGGCCGCACCTCGACGACCGACAACGTGACGTACACCAACCTGATCAACGTCAAGCGGGTGGCGCAGCCGCGGCCGTGACCGGGGTGACGACGGTGTCCGGGTACTTCAGGCCGGTCCCGGTGTTGAGCACCACGACCGATTCGTCAGCGGAAAGCCAGCCGTCGCGTGCCAGCTGCCGGGCCGCCGCGAAGCAGGCCGCACCCTCCGGGCAGGTGAAGGTGCCCTCGAGCTGCGCGGCCTCGCGCTCGGCGGCCAGGATGTCCTCGTCGGGTATCGCTATGGCGGTCCCGCCGGTGGCGTACACGGCGTCCAGGACCAGGAAATCGCCGAGCGGCTTGGGCACGGTAACGCCGAATGCGACCGTCTTGGCGTCCGGCCACGCTCTGGACTCCCGTGCGCCGGCCGCGAAGGCCGCGGCGATCGGTGCGCAGCCGGCGGCCTGCACGGCCACCAGGCGGGGCAGCGCGCCGTCGATCCAGCCCAGCTCCCGCAGTTCCAGCAGCGCCTTGTAGATAGCGATGAGGCCCACCCCGCCGCCGGTCGGGCACAGGATGACGTCCGGCAGCGACCAGCCGAGCTGCTCGGCGATCTCGAGCCCGATGGTCTTCTTGCCCTCGATGCGGTAGGGCTCCTTCAGGGTCGAGACGTCGAACAGGGTCTCGTCGGCGGCGACGGCCTGGCTGACCAGGCGGCCGGCGTCGCTGATCAGGCCGTCGACGAGGTGCAGTTCCGCGCCGGTCACCGCGCACTCGGCCCGGTTGACCTGGGGCGCGTCCACGGGCATGACGATCAGGCTGCGCAGGCCCGCACGGGCGCAGTAAGCCGACCACGCGGCTCCGGCGTTCCCGTTGGTGGGCATGGCTACCGACCGGACACCGAGTTCGGCGGCCCGCGAGACTCCGACGGCCGCGCCGCGGGCCTTGAACGTCCCGGTGGGCAGCTGACCGTCGTCCTTCATCCACAGTTCGCGCACGCCGACCCGGGCCGCCAGCCGGGGCATGGGCAGCAGCGGCGTCATGCCTTCGCCGAAGCTGACAATGTGCCCGGATTCCCGCACCGGGAGCAGCTCGTGGTAGCGCCATAGCGTGGCCGGGCGGGCGGCCAGCGCGGCCGGCGTGATCGCTGACCTGGCGGCGGCCAGGTCATACCGTGCGAGCAGCGGGCTGCCGCACTCGCACAACCCGGCGGGCCGGTCGGCGTCGTAGGTCCGGTCGCATCGTGAGCAGTCGAGATGGGTCAGGAAGGAATGGGTCATTCAGGCTCTGTACCCGGGATGCAGCCGCCGCTGCGGTCAGCCGGCCGGCTGCCAGAGGCGGAACGTGGCGCCCTGGTCGTCCACGCAGTCGGCGAGCAGCCCGTACGGCTTGCGCTCGGGCTCGCCCGCGCGGCCGCCGGCCGCCCGGACCCGCTCGACCGCGGCGGCGATGTCGTCGACCCGGTAGGACAGCTGCACTTCCGGCTCCGCGGTCTCCGACGACAGGATGCTCAGCGGCGGCCTGGTCTCTTCTGTGCGCCACGCGCCGGGGTGACCGGACGAGAACGGCACTTGCAGCACGGCCTCGTAGAACCTGCTGGCCCGGTCCGCGTCCCGCGCCAGTATCGTCGCGTTGGCGACGTCGCCCTGACGCAGGCGGACGGGAGGTCGGTCGGGGTCGGTTGGTTGGGCAAGTTCAGCTCCCGTCGGCGGTCGCAGCAGCATCCAGCGGTGCCCGAACGGGTCGACGATCACCGAGCCGCGGCCGTAAGGCTGGTCGGTCGGCGGCCGCTCCACGGCGGCGCCGTTGCGCCGGGCCCGCTCGGTGGTCCCGTCGACGTCGGCGACCTCCAGGTGCAGGGTGTGGCTGAACGTCGTGGGGGAGTCGGGCGCGCGCACGGGCACGTCGGGCCACAGGTCCGAATGCTCGGCGAACATCAGCACCGCGTCGCCGA
>NZ_JBARCR010000060.1:0-8847 GCF_049794275.1 Trebonia sp. | reverse complement strand
GCTCGCTGAGCTGCCGCCGCCGGTGACCGGCAACGCGTACGCGCTGACCGGGCTGCCGCGGGTGCCGGGGACGCTCGAGGAGGCGCTGGCGCTGTGGGAGTCGTCGGCGCTGGCGGCCGAGGCGTTCGGCGCGGATGTGGTCCGCCATTACGCGACGATGGCGCGGGTAGAGCTAGAGGCGTACCGCTCGGCGGTGACTGACTGGGAGCTGCGCCGTTACTTCGAGCGGATCTAGCGGATCTGGCCGAGCTAGGGGTGGCAGGTGGACGGAAGGCTTGAGGGACGCACGGCTGTCGTGACGGGCGCCGGCAGCGGCATCGGGCTGGCGACGGTGCGGCGGCTGGCCGACGAGGGCGCGAACGTCGTGGCGGTGGACGTCGACGTGGCGGCGGGCGACAAGGCCGCGGACGAGGCGGGCGGTGTGTTCGTCCAGGCCGACGTGACCATCGCAGAGGATGTGGCGCGGGCTTTCACCGTCGCCATGGAGACCTACGGGTCCGTCGACATCGCCTTCAACAACGCGGGCATCTCGCCGCCCGAGGACGACTCGATCCTGTCTACCGGCCTCGAGGCGTGGCGGCGGGTGCAGGAGGTCAACCTCACCTCGGTCTACCTGTGCTGCCGCGAGGCCATCCCGCACATGCAGCGGCAAGGCAAGGGGTCGATCATCAACACGGCGTCGTTCGTCGCCGTCCTGGGCTCGGCCACCTCGCAGATCTCGTACACCGCGTCCAAGGGCGGGGTACTCGCCCTATCGCGCGAGCTCGGCGTGCAGTTCGCCCGCGAGGGGATCCGGGTCAACGCGCTGTGCCCGGGACCGGTCAACACGCCGCTGCTCACCGAGCTGTTCGCCGCCGACCCCGAGCGGGCCGCCAGGCGCCTCGTCCACGTGCCGATGGGCCGGTTCGCCGAGGCGTCGGAGATAGCGGCGGCGGTGGCGTTCCTCGCCAGCGACGACGCCTCGTTCATCACCGCGTCCACGTTCCTCGTCGACGGCGGCATCTCCGGCGCCTACGTCACCCCGCTGTAGGCCTATCGTTCAGCCAACCTTCAGGGTCTGTCCGCCATCAACGGGCAAGGCCACGCCGGTGATGAAACTGGCGTTGTCAGAAACCAGGAATACTGCGGCGCGTGCGATATCCCAGGCGCTTCCCATCCGGCCGCCCAGCGGTATCTGTGCATCCCGGTTCGCTATGACTTCCTCCCGGCTGAGGCCATCGCGCCCGACCCGGGGCTCGATCGCCATCGGCGTGTTGATCAGGCCCGGCAGTATGCAGTTAGCACGGATTCCCCAGCGGGCATTAGCGAGGGCGACGTTCTGCATGAGCGCTATGACACCCGCCTTGGCGGCCTTGTACCCGATGTAGGGGTAGTCCGTTATCGCCGCTATGGATGAGATGTAGGTGATCACCCCGCTGCGCTGGGCTCGCATCACCGGCACGGCATGCTTGGTAGGCAGCAGCGCGGATTTCAGGTTCACCCGCAGGACGTTATCGAAGGCATCGCTCGCTACATCCACGACCGGCGCGTCACCGGCGGCCAGACTGGCGCCGACGTTGTTGTGCAGGATGTCGATACGCCCGAATAGATCGACGCAGCGGGCAATTGTTTCCGACACGGACTGTTCGTCGGTCGCGTCCGCCTGCATGGCCACTGCCTGGCCTCCCGCGTCGACGATCTGCCCGGAAGTCTCCTCGGCGGCCGCGAGATCGCGGTCGACCGCGACGACGGTCGCCCCTTCCCGGCCGAACAGGAGCGACGTAGCCCGCCCGTTCCCGATCGTCGCTCCGGGGGTCTGTCCTGCTCCCATGACGAGGGCTATGCGATTTTCGAGCAGCACGGGGTCCAGTTCTCCTTCCGAGGATCAGGCCAGGGACTACGCGGATCAAACTACAGCGTCCCCGCGTGCGGCTCAGCGCCGGCGGCGGGCGTATGTCACCCCGCTGTCAGCGCGGCGAGGTGGTCATCAAGGACCGCCAGCGCCCATTCGCCCGAGGTGTGCCGGGGAGTGATAAGGAGCTGCAGGCGCAGCCCGTCGAGCAGCACCCGAAGCCGCGCCGCCTCCTGCTCGGCGTCGAGGTGCGCCGGCAACTCGCCTGCCTTCACCAGATGGGCGATTCGCGCGGCGAGCGGCTCCTGGAGTCGCTGCGCGGCACCCTCGGCCGCGTCGCCCAGAGCGGGCACGACCGCCGCCTGCGCCTGGAAGGCCAGGTAGACCAGGGACATCTCGCGCCGGTCGGCGTCCAGCGGGAGCAGTTCCGTGGCGGCGATCCGCAGGTCGTTCATCGTCATGCCCCCGGCCGTCCGCCGCCGGATCCGCTCATCGACGCGTTCTCCCGCCCGCCACAGGGCCGAGGCGACCAGCTCGTCCTTGTTCGGGAAGTAGTACCTGATGGATCCGATCGACCAGCCCGATTCGTCGGCGACATCGGCCAGCGTGGTTCCGGCGAGCCCGTTGCTCGCGATCGCGCGGCAGGCCGCGTCGGCGAGCTCGCGGCGGCGGGCGGGGTGATCTACCTCTTTTGGCACGCTCTCAATTTAGCATTGCGGTACTAGCATGACTGTATTAGCATCAACGTGTTATAAAGATCACGGTCACCAACCCGCAGGAGCCAGCAATGTCGCTCGACCGCACTCCGCCAGCCCGCAAACCCACCACCGCCCCCCGCCGTCGGCCCCGCTTCAGCGTCCCGCGCGGGCTGCTCGCCGGAACCCTCGTCGCCGCCGCCCTGGTGTGGGGGCCCTACGTGCTCATCCCCAGGTCCAGCCTGCTGTCCGCCCAGATTCAGACCGGCATCTACCTGGGCCTGCTGCTGCTCACCATCTGCAGCCGCCGCGCCAAGGTGCTGGCCGTCAGGATCCTGCAGCGGTACACCCTCAACCCGCTGTTCCGGCTGCTGCTCACGATCGGCGTCAACCCGTTCGGGCTGGCGATCCTGGAAACCCGCGGGCGCCTGTCCGGCAAGACCCGCCGGGTCCCGGTCGGCAACGGCCGCAAGGGCGACTCGTTCTGGATCATTGCCGAGCACGGCTCCCGCGCCGGATGGGTGCGCAACATCCAGTACGACCCCCGCGTCCGGGTCCGGCTGCGCATCGGACTGCGCTACCGCTGGGTGCCCGGCATCGCCACCATCCGCCCTGACGAGGACGCGCTCGCCCGGCAGCGGAAGGTCATCGCCTGGCACCCGCTGCGCGCGCTGAACGCGGTCAACGTCCGTGTCCTTGGCGCCGACCTGCTCGCCGTGCACGTCAAGCTGCACCTGGACGGCGCACCGGCGGGAGAGACCGCCCCGCCCGCCGGAACGACGGCCGCGCAGCCGGGAACGCCGGCCCTGGCATACACGCGGAACTAGCCCGGACAGCCGCACGCCGATTCCTTTCCCCAGCCCCGGCGGTCTGCATTGTCGAAGGCCTCGCGGATCTGACGGTGCCGCGCGGCGCGACTTCGCGAAAGGAGAACCGTGATGCCGAGTAAGCAGTCAGCGGCGGTCCGGCGGCGCTGGGAGGCGTCCAGGCTGGCCATGGTGCAGCCAGGCTTCGACGCGCCCGACGACGAGTCGTGGGGGGACCTCACGGCCGAACCACGAGAGGTCGACTACCTGGAATCCGAAGCCGGCGGACTGCCCGCCATGTGGGCGGTGCCGAAGCGCGCGAGCACGGACCGGGTGCTGATGTGCATCCACGGCGGAGGGTTCCAGGGCGGTTCGATCTACACCCATCGCAAGATGTTCGGCCACCTGGCGAAGGCGGCCGGCACGCGGGCGCTGCTCGTCAGCTACCGGCTGCTCCCCGAAGGCGTGTTCCCCGCGCCTGAGGATGACGTGACGAATGCCTACCGGTGGCTGCTCGATCAGGGGATCAGCGCCGACCGCATCGCGTTCGCGGGTGATTCCGTCGGCGGCTGGCTCGCGGTCACCGTACAGTTGCGCGCTAGGGAACTGGGACTGCCACTGCCGGCGGCGGCGCTGCTGATGTCGCCGTGCGTGGACATGGAGACCACCGGCAGGTCGTACGAAACGAACCGGGACTCCGATCCATTCTTCAAGAGGGACGTCGTGCGCGGAATCATCCGCGGCTTCCTCGGCGAGGACACCGATGCTCGCGATCCGCGAGCCAACCCGCTCTACGCCGACCTCAGCGGCCTCGGCCCGCTCTACATCCAGGCGGGCGGAGACGAGACGCTCGCCGATGACGCCCGCCTGCTGTACGAACACGCCGCGAAGGCCGGAGTCGACGCGCGCCTGGACATCGTCCCTGACATGCTGCACACCTTCCAGATGGCAGCCGGGCGGGCACCCGAGGCCGACGACGCGATCCGCGAGCTGGCCGGGTGGGTACGGCCACGGCTAGGGCTGTGAGCCAGCGGCGACCGGAAGGAACCCGATGACAGAGCGCTCCGATGAGTTCGTGCGCGGCACCGAGCCGTTCCGGCGGGAACTGCTGGCGCACTGCTACCGGATGCTGGGGTCGGCGGACGAGGCCGAAGACGCCGTGCAGGAGACCTACCTGCGGGCCTGGCGGTCATACGGCGCGTTCGAGGGCCGGTCGTCGGTGCGCTCCTGGCTCTACCGCATCGCCACCAACGCCTGCCTGACCGCGCTCGAACAGCGCGGCCGGCGGGCGCTGCCCTCCGGGCTCGGCGGCCCGGCTGAGGATCCTGACGCTCCGCCAGGCCTGGCCGAACCGGGCATCGCGTGGCTGGAACCGGTCCCAGACGCTCTCGTGACCCCCGAGTCGGAAGACCCCGTCGTGATCGTCGCGGCACGCGAGTGGCTGCGGCTCGCGGTCATCGCCAGCCTGCAGTACCTGCCCGCCAGGCAGCGGGCCGTGCTCTTGCTCCGGGAGGTGCTCGGCTTCCCGGCGGCCGAGGTCGCGAGCATGCTCGGCACCTCCACCGCGGCCGTCAAGAGCACGCTGCAGCGAGCCCGCGCCCGGCTGGCCGAGGTCGCCCCGGTGCCAGAGCGGGTCATCGAGCCGACCGAGCCCCGCGCACGGGAACTGCTCAGCCAGTACATCGCCGGGTTCGAGAACGCCGACACCACGGCCCTGGAGAAGGCGCTGCGCGCCGACGCCGCGATCGAGATGGTAGGCACGCGCACGTGGTTCTCCGGGCGCGCGACCTGCCTGCGGTACCTCGCGCACGTGATCGGATCCCCCGGAGACTGGCGGATGGCACCCACCCTGGCCAACGGCCAGCCCGCCGCGGTCGCCAGCTACCGCGACAGTGCGTACGGGCTGGGCGTCCTCACCGTCACGGCGGCGGGCATCGCCCGCATCACCGTGTTCGGCGGCGGCCCTGACCTGGCGGCCAGCTTCGGCCTAGCCTGACCGGGTGAGAGTTCGCGCGCTGTCCGGCGTGGCCGGCCCGGTGGCGTTCACCGCCGCCTGGGTCGCCGCGTCCCTGCGCCAGACCGGGCATGGCGCGGTGAGTGTCCAGCTCAGCGGCCTCGCGGCGCCGGACGCCCGCGATCCGTGGATCATGATCAGCGGCTTCCTGGTGCTCGGCGGCTGCACGGTCTGGTTCGGCGAGGAGCTGGCCAGGGACGTTGGCGGCCCCGCGTCGCGTCTCATCCAGGGCGCCGGCGTGCTCACCATGGCCGCCGGCCTGCTCCGCCGCGACCATATGCAGCTCACCAGCGGCCCGGTCTCCTGGCACAACGAGGCGCACACCGTCGTCAGCCTGGTCCTCTACCTGGATCTGGTGCTCGCGCAGTTGCTCCTGGCCCGGCGCTTCGCGGCGATCCCCTGCTGGCGCCCCTGGCGCGTTTACCTGCTGGGCAGCGGAATCGCGACGGCCGTCGCCCTCGCCGTCTTCCTCCCGAATACCACGTCCCCGAGCGCCGGCATTCTGCAGCGGATCGCAGTCACCATCCCGCTGGCCGCGGTGACCGCGGTGGCGGCCAGGCTGAGCCGCCCAGACACCGCCAGCAAGGTGGTCGATGGGCCATCCACCGCCATAGAGGGTGGTCGATGGCCCAGCGACAGCGTTTCGCAACACGCTCGGAGGTCCGCTCACTGGTCCTGGATGCGGCGCTGAAGGTACCAGGAGAAGTAGCCGCGGTACTTGCGCTGGAGATCCGGGCGCTGCCAGTCGTGGCCGGTGATCACGCCGCGGCAGCCCGGGGCACCGCACTGGCAGGGCATCGAACCGTCGTAGTCATCGAACAGGGCATAGTCGGTGGTCAGTTCCTCGCCCGGCCGGATGTCGCGCATCGCGACAAGGACGATGTTGCCGGCGAAGCCGACGTTCGGGTCACAGGAGTGGTTGATGAAGAGCATCACCGGCTCGTACTCGTCGTCGGCGAGAGCGGCCAGGTGGAGGTCGTCGGTGATCTGTATCTCGGAGTTCCGCAGCCGGTCACTGAGCGAGCGGAGCCTGGCGGTGGACACGATGTGACCGCCTTTGACGGCGACGACCTCGTCTTGCTCGATCGCCTCGGTGGCCACCAGCCCGCGGCCGGCGATCGGGCTGTCGATGCCCTTGGCCGCCTTCGGGGTGATCCATGAAGATGGCGTCATAGACAGGGACGCTCCTCACCTAGCTGGTAGAAAACGCGGGCTGTGCCGCCGAGGACGGCGTCCCTGTCGGCCGGCGGCAGCTCGCCGAGGACTGACGATATCGCCGACCACACGCGCTGGTATCCGCCGGCCAGCTCGGCGACCGGCCAGTCGCTGCCGAACATCAGGCGGCCGGGGCCGAACAGCTCGATCGCGAACTCGACGTACGGGCGGATGTCAGCCGCGGTCCACTCGGCGCGCGGCGGGTACAGGCCCGACACCTTGGCGTACACCAGCGGGTTGGCCGCCGCCGCGCGCAGCAGCGTCCGCCACGGCTCCCAGTCGTCGCGGCCGAGCGGCGGGTGGGCCAGATGGTCGAGCACCATGCGCAGCGCCGGATACCGCTCCGACAGCACCGGGACGTGCGCCAGGTGCCTGGGCAGCACCGAGATCACGTCGAACGGCACGCCCCGCCGTTCCAGCAGCGCCAGCCCCTCACCGACCTCCGGGCGCAGCAGCCAGTCAGGGTCCGGCTGATCGTGGATCAGCGTGCGGACGCCGGCGAACTTCGGCCGCCCGGCCAGCAGGTCCAGGGCCGCCGCGGCCTCGCCTGGCCGGTCCAGCGGCACCCAGCCGACCACGCCCGCGATCTGCCGGTGTTCCCGCGCCACCTCGAACATCGCCTCGGTGTCCGCGCTGTCGTCGTCCGCCTGGACCAGCACGGCCCTGTCCACCCCGGCGGCGGCCGCCCGCGCGGCGAAGTCCGCGAAGCCGAACGTCCGCCTGATGGCCGAGTTCTCGGGTCTTTGCAGCCATTCGTACCGGTGCCGCGCCACGTCCCACAGGTGCAGATGCGCGTCTACGACCACCGCATCAGCCTCTCACGAGCGGGTCGCGCGGATATGCCATACTCGTGAAACATCGGATGTATGCGAGAGGGCAAGGTGCCGTGGCGGTAACCGACGAGGCGATCGAGAAGATCAAGGCCATGATCACATCTGGTGCGCTGCGCGCCGGAGACCGGCTCCCCAAGGAGGCGGACCTGGCCGCCGCCCTCGGGCTCTCCCGCAACTCGCTGCGCGAGGCGGTCCGCGCGCTGGCCCTGGTCAACATCCTCGACGTGCGCCGTGGCGACGGAACCTACGTGACGAGCCTGGAGCCGCACATCTTGCTCGAGGCGCTGAACTTCATCGTCGACTTCCACCGTGACGACACGGTGCTTGAGTTCCTCCAGGTCAGGCGCATCCTCGAGCCGGCCGCCACCGCCATGGCAGCGGAGCGGATCAGCCCAGAAGAAGTCAAGGGCCTGCAGGCGCTGCTGGACAGCCTGGGGTCCAACCCGGATCCGGAAGAACTGGTCGAGAAGGACATGGAGTTCCACCGCCGGATCGTGGTGTCCGCGGGGAACTCGGTGCTCGCGTCGCTGCTCGAGTCCATGTCCGGGCCGATGACGCGGGCCCGGGTGTGGCGCGGGATCACCCAGACCGGGACCCTGACACGGACGTTCGCCGAGCACCGGGCGATCCTCGACGCGCTCACCGCGCGCGACCCCGAGGCCGCGAGGGCCTGGGCGACGGTGCATATCGCCGGGGTCGAGCAGTGGCTGGCGTCGGTACCGTAAGGGCATGGCGTGGCGCGAGGACGCGGCGCGGTCGCTGACGGAAACCTTCGACGGCGCCTTCGACTCCCCCGGGGTGGTTGTCGGCGCCGCCTGCGTCGACGAGGCCGGAACGGGCATCGGAGTCAGTCCCGGTGACGCGCCCGCCGACGGGCGCTTCGAGATCGGCTCGGTCACCAAGACGATGACCGCGGCGCTGCTCGCGCTGCTGGCGGACGACGGCGCGCTCAGCCTCGACGACGAGGTCGGCCGGTGGCTGTCGGCCGGGCCCAACAGCGGGATCACGCTGCGGCAGCTCGCGACGCACACCTCCGGGCTGCCGCGGCTGGCGCCCAACATGGACTTGAGCACGGTCGACCCGGCCAATCCGTATGCCGGGTTCGGCTTCGGGCGCGCGGAGGAGGGCCTGCGCCAGGCGACCGCCGCCGCGGAAAGACCGTGGCTGTACTCCAACTTCGGCTACCACCTGCTCGGGCTCGTGCTCGAGCGGGCCAGCGGGCAGTCCTATCAGGCGCTGGTCACCAGGCGGCTGCTCGAGCCGCTGGCGATGACCTGCTCCGGCGTCGAAGACGCCGGAGCAGGAACGCGGCTTCCCGGTCATGCCGGCGGCGGCGAGGTGCCGCACTGGGATCATCCGCTCGGCGCGGGCGGCGTCGAGGCGACGGTCGCTGACCTGGGCAGGTACGCGCAGGCTTGCCTGCACCCGCCGGGCACGCCGCTCGGCGCCGCGA
>NZ_JBARCR010000059.1:0-3722 GCF_049794275.1 Trebonia sp. | reverse complement strand
GGCTGGCCCGACGCGGCGGGCCAGCCTCTCAGCCTCAGAACGACTCGATGGGGGTGGTGCGGGCGTCCGCGTCGAGCACGCCCCAGCTGATGAGCTCTTCGGTCAGGTCAGCGGGCGACTTGTCGTAGATGACCGCCAGCGACCGCAGGTCCTCGTGCCGGACGGAGAGCACCCGGCCGTTGTAGTCGCCGCGCTGCGCCTGGATGGTGGCGACGTAGCGGGCGAGCGGCCCGATCTTCTCCTTCGGCAGCTGGTTCATCCGCTCAAGGTCAATCACGAGCTTGGGAGCGGTCGCGATCGGGGTGGGGGCGGCGTCGCCGGGCAGCAGCTCGGACACCGGGACCCCGTAGAACTCGGCAAGCTCGGCGAGCTTCTGAACGGTAACCGACCGGTCGCCGCGCTCGTAAGAACCGACCACGACGGCCTTCCACCGTCCGCGTGACTTCTCCTCAACGCCGTGCAGCGAGAGTCCCTGCTGGGTGCGAATAGCGCGCAGTCGCGCGCCCAGGGTCTTGGCGTACTCAGATGGCATGTTTCCTCGGTTTCCCGGCCAGTCGTCGCTTACGGTAACGGTTACGCACAGTGACGGTAAGCGGCGAGGGCGACAAGGTCAAGCCAAATGGCAAAAACTGGTCGAAGGCACTCAGTAACCGTCCTTGCCCTCGCGGAATGCTTCGTACCCCTCGCCAGGAAGCGACAACCCCCGATGTCGTCGGGTTTTCCGTGCGCAGGGGCGGCAAGATGGCCCGCCGCCCGGCTCCGGACCGTTATGACATCGTGCATCTAATGTGATCCAAATCACAGTGCGCATGCTCACTGGGAATCACCAAACGACGTCCGCGCGGCCGGGGACGAGCGGGGTGCCGGAGCCGGTGATGACTAAGGGTACCGGTGGTGCCCCCGGTGGCCGCCGCGCCGGCGTGGGCGGCCAGGAACAGACGGTCCTGCCTGCGCGGATGTTGCTGGTACGGTAATCGGCGTAGGCATCCTTTAAGGACCGTCCCGTGAGACGGGGAAGGAGGTCGTGACTGGTGTGCGCGATGAGGCCAGAACCAGGTCACGAGTCGAGTACCCCTAGTGTCCCCGGCGCCGCGAGCGCCGCGCAGGCCCCAGACCCCGGCCAGGCCGCTGGCGGTGGCTGGAAAGCGGTGCTCACTCCCGAGGAGATCCGTCGCGCGCTGAGCCGCATCGCGCACGAGATCCTGGAACGCACGCACGGTGGCGAGGGGGTTGTCTTGCTCGGCATCCCTACCCGCGGGGTTTACCTGGCCCGCCGGCTGGCGGCGCGGATCGGTGAGTTCGAGGGCACCCCGGCGCCGTACGGCTCGCTCGACGTCACCATGCACCGCGACGACCTGCGGCTGCGCCCGGCCCGCGCGCTGCGGCGGACCGAGGTGCCGCCCGAGGGGGTGGACGGCAAGACGGTCGTGCTGGTCGACGACGTGCTGTTCTCCGGGCGGACCGTGCGCGCCGCGCTTGACGCGCTCAACGATCTCGGCAGGCCGCGCGCCGTGCAGCTCGCCGTGCTGGTCGACCGCGGCCACCGGGAGCTGCCGATCCGCGCCGACTACGTGGGCAAGAACCTGCCGACGGCGCACCGCGAGGTGGTGCGGGTGCACCTGACGGAGATCGACGGCGAGGACTCGGTGCTGCTCGGGGAGGGTGACCGGTGAACCGGCACCTGATCTCCGCGGCCGACCTGAGCCGCGACGACGCGATTCTCATCCTGGACACCGCGGCCGAACTCGCCAGCGTCGCGGGCCGGCCGATCAGGAAGCTCCCGACGCTGCGCGGCCTGACGGTCGTCAACTGCTTCTACGAGGACTCCACCAGGACAAGGACCTCGTTCGAGGCGGCCGCGAAGCGGCTGTCCGCGGACGTGATCAACTTCTCCGCCAAGGGCTCGAGCGTGGCCAAGGGCGAAAGCCTGAAGGACACCGCGTTGACCCTGGAGGCGATGGGCGCGGACGCGGTGATCATCCGGCACAGCGCGTCCGGCGCCGCCCACACGCTGGCCCGCTGGGTGACCGGCAGCGTGGTGAACGCAGGGGACGGCACCCACGAGCACCCCACCCAGGCGCTGCTGGACGCGTTCACGATGCGCCAGCGGCTCGTCGGGGACGGCGAGCGGGGCCGCGGCATGGGCCTGGACGGGCTGCGGGTCACGATCGTTGGCGACGTGCTGCACAGCCGGGTGGCCAGGTCCAACGTGCTGCTGCTCAGCACGCTCGGGGCCGAGGTGACGCTGGTGGCCCCGCCGACGCTGATGCCGTACGCGGTCGAGAGCTGGCCGTGCAAGGTCAGCTACGACCTGGACGCGGAGCTCCGCAAGGCCGACGTGGTGATGATGCTGCGGGTGCAGCAGGAGCGGATGAGCGCGGCGTACTTCCCGAGCATCCGGGAGTACCGGCGCCGGTACGGGCTCGACACCGGGCGGATGGCGCTGCTGCCCGAGCACGCGATCGTGATGCACCCGGGCCCGATGAACCGCGGCGTGGAAATCGCCGCCGAGGTCGCGGACTCGCCGCGGTCGACGATCGTGGCGCAGGTGAGCAACGGGGTCATCGTCCGGATGGCCGTTCTTTACCTGCTACTCGGCGGTGCCGGCGAGGGGGCGGCGGTATGACCGAGGAATGGCTGATCAAGGGCGTCTCGATCGCGGGCGCCCCGGGCGCCGCCGACATCCACCTCGACGGCGGCGAGATCGTAGCCGTCGGCGCGGGCATCGCCGCACCGACGGCGCGCGTCCTCGACGCCCAGGGGCTGATCGCGCTGCCCGGCCTCGTGGACCTGCACGCGCACCTGCGCGAGCCGGGCAGCGAGGACGCCGAGACGGTGGAGACCGGCACCAGGGCCGCCGCGCTCGGCGGCTACACCGCGGTGCACGCGATGGCGAACACCGAGCCGGTGGCCGACACCGCCGGGGTCGTCGAGCAGATCTGGCGGCTCGGCCAGCAGGCCGGGTACGCCGACGTCCGCCCGGTCGGCGCGGTCACCGTGGGCCGGAACGGCAGGCAGCTCGCGGAGCTCGGCGCGATGGCCGACTCGGCCGCGGCGGTCCGGGTGTTCTCCGACGACGGCGACTGCGTCGCCGACCCGCTGCTGATGCGCCGGGCCCTGGAGTACGTGAAGGCGTTCGACGGGGTGATCGCGCAGCACGCCCAGGAGCCGCGGCTCACCGAAGGCGCCCAGCTGAACGAGGGTGAGGTCGCCAGCAGGCTCGGCCTGCCCGGCTGGCCGGCCGCCGCCGAGGAGGCGATCATCGCGCGCGACTGCCTGCTCGCCGCGCACACCGGCTCGCGGCTGCACGTCTGCCACGTCTCGACGGCCGGCTCGGTGGAGATCGTCCGCTGGGCCAAGGCCAAGGGCTGGCAGGTGACCGCCGAGGTGACCCCGCACCACCTGCTGCTCACCGACGACCTGGCCGGCGGGTACGACACCGTGTTCAAGGTCAACCCGCCGCTGCGCACCAGGGCCGACGTGGACGCGCTGCGCCGGGGGCTGGCCGACGGCACCATCGACTGCGTGGCCACCGACCACGCGCCGCACCCGGTCGAGGCCAAGGAGACCGAGTGGGCGGCCGCCGCGAACGGCATGACCGGCCTGGAGACCGCGCTGCGCGTGGTGCAGCTCGCGATGGTGGACACCGGCCTGCTCGACTGGGCCGGCGTCGCGGACCGCATGTCGCGCCGCCCGGCCGCGATCGGCCGGCTGCCCGGCCA
>NZ_JBARCR010000058.1:0-5177 GCF_049794275.1 Trebonia sp. | reverse complement strand
CCAGCTCGTCGCCCGGTCGTGCGAGCCGTCGCCGATGTCACTGATCGGCCTCGTCCGGCACATGACTGAGATGGAGCGGATGTACGGGCACCGGCTGGCCGACTGGGGCACCGGCCTGCTGTACTGCACCGACGAAGACGAGGACGCCGACTTTGCGGCGGTCACCGCCGCCGGTGCGGCGGAAGACCTGGAGACATTCCGCGCGCACTGCGCCCGGACCAGGGAAATCATGGCCGCGCACGAACTCGACGACACCTTCGGTAAAACGAACGCGTACACGTTGCGCTGGTTCTACCTGTACCTGATCAAGGAGTACGCCCGGCACCTAGGCCATGCCGACCTGCTGCGCGAGCGGATCGACGGGGTGACGGGCGAATAATCGCCCGAAAGGGTGTTAAGGAGGCTTATTTCGGGTGGATAGTCCCCGAAATGACACCCGTCGGCGGTCGTTGGCGGTGTGGGCCACACGGTCGGCGAGCGATGTTACGCGTGCGGAGTCCCGCGTCCAGTGCATCGGAGTCCAGCGGCCGGAGAGGGCTGCTGCCCGGCCCGGGGGTAACGAGCAGGCTCCTGGTAGCCCGGTGTCCGGCGTGGCGGCCGGGGCGACTCGCAAGTAGCCGGCTGGCGGCTGGACCGTGAGCGCTCCCAGGCATCGGAGCAAGTCCGGTATGCGGAGCCCGCTCAGACCACCAGGCCAGGTATTGACACTAGCTGACCGCCTGAATTATTTTCTTACCATGCGGTCAGAAACTAATCCGGACGGTCAACGCAAGGGCCGGACCTTCATCGAGACCGCACGCCGGGCGCAGATCATGGCAGCCGCCATCGACACCATCGCCGAGCTCGGGTTCGGGCAGGCCTCCCTGGCCCGCATCGCGGAAAGAGCCGGGACCAGCAAAGGCGTGATCCTCTACCACTTCAGCGGGAAGGATGACCTGATCAGGGAGCTGGTCGCCGAGCTGTCCGCGAAGGGCCGGGCCTACATGGGTCCGCGGCTTGAGGCCGAGCCGATCGGCGCTGGGATGCTCAGGGCTTACATCGAGTCCAACCTGGCCTTTGTGCGCGAGAACCGCAACCACGTGCTGGCGACCGTCGAGATCGCGCTCAACGGCCGCAGCGCCGACGGAAGCCCGCTGTACGACATGTCCATCCGCGAGTCAGGGACGGCCGCGCTCCGGGAACTCCTCGTTCATTTCCAGGACGCCGGCGAGTTCCGGGCCGACTTCGATCCGGCGGTCATGGCCATGACGATCCGCGCCACCCTCGACGCCGTGCCAGCCCGGCTCGCCCGCGATCCCGACCTCGACCTCGGCCACTACGGCCGCGAGCTAGCGGACCTGTTCCACATCGCCACCCGGCCCGAGGGAAGCCGCAACCCCGGGGCCGCCACCCACGAGCAGTCAGCGGAGGAGACATGAGCCCCTACTTCCCAACCATCGCGTTCACGCGGTAACCGCAGCGGAGGAGACATGGAACCCTACTTCCTCACCAACCACCTCGCCGGCCTGCTACTGCTGGTCACCACGCAGGCCTGGGGAGCGATGGAACTCAGCCAGCGTTCCGCGAACATGGAAGGGCGACAAGGAGCCACCAAGGTCGGCGGCGTCGGCTCGCGGCTCGCCATGCTGGCCGCGCTGATCGCCACGACCATCGTGGTCAACGTGGCACCGCACGCGGTCCCGGCGGCCACGATCCGGCCCGGCGCCGTCGCCTGCGCCGTCGGCTTGGTCATCCTGCTGGCCGGGCTGGTGCTGCGCGGCTGGTCATTCAAGGCGCTCGGCCAGTACTTCACGCACGACGTCATGGTCAGCCCCGAACAGCCAGTGATCACCGTCGGCCCGTACCGCGTGCTGCGCCATCCCAGCTACACCGCAGTGCTCCTGATCGGCATCGGGGTCGGCCTGGCCTCAGCCAACTGGGCGGGCCTGGCAGTCGTGATGCTGCTGATACTCACACCCCTGCTCTGGCGCATCCACATCGAGGAGAACGCGCTGCTGACAACACTCGGCGACAGGTACTGCGCCTACGCCGCGCGCCACAAGCGCCTCGTCCCGCTCGTCTGGTGACCAGAACCACGACGGGAACCGACAGGGAGGTGGCACGTGAAGTTCATGTTCCGGAACCGGACGTTCTCGTTCGAGGCACTGCGAGCGGCAGGCTTCGCCGTTTACGGGGGAGCGGACCTCGGTGAGGTGATCGTCACCGCGCAAAAGGTCAGAGGGGGCGACGTCGCCAGCTGGCACCGCTCATGGAAGGCGACCGCCGAGCGGGTGCACGGGATCGGCTCGGAAGCCCTCGCCGCTGGCCACCGGGTGAGCGCCCGCGAGGCGCTTCTGCGAGCCTCGAACTACTACCGGACCGCAGAGTTCTTCTTGCGCGAACACCCTGCAACGGATCCTGAGGTGCGGCTGCTGTCAACTCGTTCGCGGGAAACGTTCGCCCAGGCGGCATCACTGCTAGACAACCCTGTCGTGCCGGTCAGCATCCCTTATGAGGGCACAACGCTGCCGGGATACCTGTTCCTTGCCGATGATTCGGGCACGGCCAGGCCGACGGTCATATACAACAGCGGGTACGACTCCACGTTGGAGGAAGCGTACTTCGCCGTCGGGGCGGCCGCCCTGAGCCGCGGGTACAACGTCCTCGCTTTCGACGGGCCAGGACAAGGAGCGGCTCTGCGAGTTCAGGCGCTCGTGTTCAGGCCGGACTGGGAGAAGGTAGTAAGCCCGGTGGTCGACTTCGCGCTCACCCGTCCAGAGATCGATCCGGAAGCCATCGCTCTTTTCGGCTACAGCCTGGGCGGGCTCCTCGTCGCCCGCGCCGCCGCCTACGAGCACCGGGTGGCCGCGCTCATCCTCGACGACGGCCTCTACGATCTTTACGCAGCCTTCGCTGCCGGGAGTCCCGCGTACTTTCTGCGCTGGATCGATCAGGGCCGCGATGGCCGCACGAACAGGTTGATGGCTCTGAACGGGCACTTTGACATCGGTGCCCGCTGCAGCCTGCAGAACGGATGCTGGGCCATGGGAGCGCGCTCGTATGCTGACCTGTTCCGCAAGACAAAGGACTACACCCTGGCCGGTGTAGCGCAGCGCGTTACCGCTCCTACGCTGATCCTCGATGCAGAACACGACCAGTTCCTCAAGGGTCAGCCACAGCTCGTTGAGCGGGCGTTGACCCAGGCAGCAACCACTCTCATCACGCTCACCGCAGCAGAGGGCGCTGGCGAGCATTGCCATATGGGGGCGCTAACACGCTCGCACCAGGTGATGTTTGACTGGCTCGATGGTGTCCTGGCGCATACCTCAATGCAGCCGGCATCAGGTCGTTCTGCCTGACGAGCCGACTCCGCTCCCCGGAATGACACAGCAAACGGTTGTCGCCGAGACATGTTATGCGTATCGCTGCTCGGGTAGGACGAACCGCCTAGACGGGAAAGGCGGTGAGCGTGATGGTGGCGAGTTCAGCGCAATCTCCTCCCGAGCGGGAGGCATCGACGGGCGAGCTTGTAAAGCAGCTGTCCGAACAGGTTTCCACGCTAGTGCGCGACGAGCTGAAGATGGCGAGGCTCGAGCTGGCCCGCAAGGGGAAGTTCGCGGGTTTCGGCATCGGGCTGTACGGCGCCAGCGGGCTGGTCGCCTTGTACGCCATCGCGTGCCTGCTCGCCGCGGTGATCATCGCGATCGCGGGGGAGATCCGGCCGTGGCTGGCCGCGCTGATCGTCGGGCTCGTGCTGGCCGTCGTCAGTGCGGTGGCGGCGCTGATGGGGAGAAGCAGGATGCGGCGTGCCACGCCTCCCATGCCGGAACAAGCCGTCGAGGGGACCAAGGCCGATATCGAAGAAGTAAAGGAAGGGATGCACCGGTGACCACGTCGCCTGACGGCCAGCAGGAGCTGGAGAAGGAAATCGAGCAGACCCGTGAGCGGCTCGGCGAGACGGTGGAAGCCCTCGCCGCCAAGGCGGACGTGAAGGCGCAGGCACAGGAGAAGCTGGGCCAGCTGACCGCGCGGCTGAAGGGCAAGGCGACCGAGGCGAAAGGCAAGGCGACCGAGGCGACCCGGCAGCTGCGGCTTCAGGACAAGGCGAACCAGGCGAAGCAGCAGGCGACCCAGGCCGGCCAGCAGATCAGGGAGCGCCCGGTCCCGGCTGCCGCGACGGCGGGCTTGCTCGGCTTGCTCGTGTTGTTCTTGGTACTTATCAGGCGGTGGACGCGGCGTGACAAGTGAGTCCATTCCGCCGCGGTCCAAGGTGTCCGGCGGGCCGGACTCGCCGCTAGAACTGGGCGGGACCGGCTGGAAGAACACGCTCAAGCGCACCGGGAAGAAGTTCGTCCGCGACCGGTGCAGCATGACCGCCGGGAGCCTGGCCTACCACTGGTTCCTGGCCTTGTTCCCCGCGCTTATCGCGCTGGTGGGCCTGACCACCCTGATCAAGCTTGGAAGCGGTGACATTGACAAGCTGGTGAACGGCCTCAACAAGGCGCTGCCGCCCGGGGCGGCAGACGTGTTCACCACGGCGGTCACGTCCGCCACCACTAAGTCCGCGCACAGCTCGCTCACCGCCCTGATCATCGGCGTGGTGATCGCGCTATGGAGCGCCTCCGGCGGCATGGCCGCGCTGGAGATCGGGCTGGACATCGCGTACGAGGTGCCGGCCGAACGCAAATTCCTGCCGAAACGTCTGATCACCATTCCCCTCATGCTGGCGACCGTCGTACTTGGCGGGATCGCGGCGGCCCTGATCGTGCTGGGGGGCCCGATCGGGTCAGGGATCGAAGGTCACGTGGGGCTCAGCGGGACCGCGTTCGTCGTTATCTGGACCGTGGTGCGCTGGGTCCTGGCGGTCATCTTCATCTCGCTGCTGTTCACGGTGTACTACTACCTCGGTCCCAACCGTGAGACGCCGCGCTGGCGGTGGGTCAGCCCAGGCGGCGTCGCCGGCACCGTCATCTTCCTGGCGGCGTCGGTCGGTTTCTCCTTCTACGTGAGGGAGTTCGGCTCGTACGGCAAGACGTACGGCGCGCTCGCCGGGGTCGTGATCCTGATCTTCTGGCTGTACCTGACGGGCATCGCTGTGCTGCTCGGCGCCGAGCTCAACGCCGAAGCCGAGCGGACGGCGGCCGCCCAGGCCGGCCATCCGCAGGCCAAGGCGGCCGCCGAGCGGCTTAACGAGAGCT
>NZ_JBARCR010000057.1:0-2284 GCF_049794275.1 Trebonia sp. | reverse complement strand
CTGGTACCGGGCCGCGCTGGCGACCGCCCCGGTGCGCACCGCGCGGCTGGATGTCGTGGGCGAGGTCGCGGAGCGGTTCCGGCAGGCGCGCCGGGTGCTGAACCACCTGGCCGACCGGTACCTGGTCGGCTCCGGCAGCTCCGGCACCGGCTCAGGCGGGTGGCTGCCGCAGCCGGGAACTCTCTGACCCGGGGCTATGGCTTGCGGGCCACGACGCCGTGCACGGGGACGGGGCGCGCTTGGCTGCTGTCGCCGGAGGCGTCAGAGTCGGGGCGCCATTCGGTGATGGGGACCAGGCCGGGCGGGACCAGCTCGAGGCCGGCCATGAGGCCGGCCACCTCGGCGCGGGAGCGGAGCGTGATGGGCTGCGCGGGCATCATCTTGTTCCACTGCCTGGCCGCCTCCTCCAGCACCGGGTCCAGGTCGCTCGCCAGGTGGTAGCCCGCGGCGTAGCTGCCGGACGGCACCGCCGCCATCAGCGCTGGCACTACCGCGGCCGCCTCCGCGGCGTCCTCGACGTAGGAGAGCGTGAACAGCAGCAGGACCGCGACCGGCAGGCTGAAGTCCAGGGTCGCCCCCGCGCCCGCCACGATCGTGGCAGGATCGCGGACGTCCGCGTCGACAAAGCCGATGGCGCCGCCGGGCGCGGATGTCATCATCGCCCGGGCGTGCGCCAGCACCATCGGGTCGTTGTCCACGTACGCGATGCGGCACTCGGGCGCGAGAGACTGCGCGACCTCGTGGGTGGCGCCCACGAGAGGCAGTCCGGTGCCGATGTCGAGGAACTGCCTGATCCCCGCCTCGACGACCAGGAAGCGCAGCACGCGCTGCTGGAACCCGCGCACGGCGGGCGGGATGGCCGCTATCCCCGGCGCGGTCGCGCCCAGGACCCGCGCGGCCTTGCGGTCGGCCTCGAAGTTGTTGTGGCCGCCGTACAGGAAGTCCACCACGCGCGCCGCGTTCGGCACCCTGGTGTTGATCAGCGCGGCTTTCGCCCTGCGGGTCGCGTCTTCCCCCCAGTCGTCTGCCATGCCTACCAGTATGCGCCAACGGTTGCCACGGATGGCGGCCCCCGGCTAACGACCGCCTTTCCTAAGACGCGCTAGTTGTGTTATTTCGGGGCAATATGCCCCGAAATAACACACTTACAGGGAGGCTGAACGGCCAAGGTCCCTGCATCGTCCTCTCCGATAGCTAGCGGGGTCCGGAAGGGGCTGCCGCCCGTCCCTTGTCCACTTTTGCTGTGACGTTCTCGCCCTGCAGGGCTTGCAGCGCTGAGGTCCTTGCCTGGCCTCCGGGGACGCCCCACCCGCGGTGGCGCGGCGGGCGGCCCCGAGCCCGCTGATTTCATGATCACGAAAGAAAATCGCACGCATAGGACGATTTTTCTTCGTGATCATGCTGCGCGCCGCGGCTGAGGCCCTCGCCGGGCCCCGGCCGCCGTAGCCTCTGGCCCTTCAACCTCTGTCGGCGGTTTTCAAGCGGTAGACCGAGACGTGCGACGGGGATTCAGCGGTGAACTCGGATCCGGCCCAGTCGGCGTACCGCGCTTCCAGTTCGAACCCGGCGAGCTGCGCCATCAGGTCCAGTTCCGACGGCCAGATGTAACGGTGCGGGCTGCGGAACAGCCGGGCCTGCTTGCCGTCGCCGAACCTGAAGTGGTGCGAGACGACGTGCTGGTGAAGGACGTCGTAGGTATCCAGGGCGATGTAGCCGGGCTCGGAGTTGAAGACGATGGCCTGCTGTCCCGGCGGCAGCCTGCGCAGCTCCGGTACCCACAGCTCGATGACGAACCGGCCGCCTTGTGTCAGGTGCCGGGCCGCGTTGCGGAAGCAGGCCACCTGCTCGCCCTGGGTCAGCAAGTTGGAGATCGTGTTGAACACGAGGTAGACCAGCGTGTACGCGCCGGGGGCCTCGGCGGTAGCCATGTCGCCGGCGATCACCGGGATTGCCGTCTCGCCGGCCTTGACGCGCAGCTGCTCGATCATCGGGCGAGACAGCTCGATGCCCGTAACCGGCACGCCGCGCTGAGCCAGCGGGATGGCGACGCGGCCGGTGCCGATGGCGAACTCCAGCGCCCGGCCGCCACCGGCCAGCTCGGCGAGCCGGTCCACGGCCGGCTCTAGCACATCCGGCGCGAACATGCCGGTGCCCGGCGTGTCGTATGCCTGGGCTGCCTCGTGATCCCAGATGTCCTCCTGGCGCATGGCACCCAACGATGTCAGCGAGCGCCCGGCGGCGTCCAACAGGTTTCGCGCGCGAAGCGATCAGAGCAGGGACTGGT
>NZ_JBARCR010000056.1:0-2638 GCF_049794275.1 Trebonia sp. | reverse complement strand
CGCGGGGCGCGGCCGGCGGCGATCGCCTCGACGGCGGACAGCCGGCCCGCCCTGATCGCGGGGCCAAGCGCGGCGAGCACGGTCAGCGCGAGCATGCCGAGCGGCGCCGCCACCGAGGCCCACAGCGGAACCTGCTGGCTGCCGACGCCGTAGGCGCCCGCTGACTGGTGCAGCACGGGGGCGGCGATGACGTTGCCCGCCACCACCCCGAGCAGGCACCCGGCCAGCGCCGGCCAGCCGACCCGGCTCAGGTAGACGACCACCACCTGCGCGGGGGTCAGGCCAATCGACTTGAGCACGCCGATCCGCTGGTACCCGGCGATCACCGCACCGCTGACCACGTTGCCGACGATGAGCACTGCCATCGCCAGGCCGATGAGCGCGAACGCGACCACGAACGGCTCCATGATCGCCCCGTTGCCTTCCGCCTGGGCCTGCGCGGCCAGCCACGAGCTGGCGCCCGCCACCGACCCGGCGGGCAGCGTCCTGGCCACCGCGGCCACGTCGGCGCGGATCTGCGCGTCGCTGCCCGCGGCAGTGAACCGGTAGAGCATCTGCAGCGCGGGCGCGGTCCCCGGCGCGCGCAGCGCGGTCATCTCACCGGGGGTGACCCAGCCGTCGGCGGAGCTCGTGATCGAGTTGGCGAAGCCGACGACGGTCAGCGACGGCTTGCCTGTCACTCCGGTCACCGTCAGGGTGCTGCTGCCCAGGTTCAGACTGCCGATGCCCGGCCCGGGGCCGGAGATGTTGTCGTCGAGCACCACCTGGCCGGGGCCGTCCGGCCAGTGCCCCGAGGTCAGCACCAGATTGTCGACGGGACCGCCGGGCGCGGCGCGCCCGGCCAGCGTCAGCTGACCGAACGGCTGCCCGCCGAACTGAGTCTGCACCGTCGCCTCCGCGAACGGGCCGGCCGCCGCGGTGACACCGGCCACGTGGCCAGTGGCGGCCAGTTCGGCGGCGGTGACGCGCGCCGGGTTCGCGCTGAGCGCCACTTCGGCGCCGCGCTGCGCGGCGAACGCGTGGTCGAAAGGACCGCTGCTGGCCGCGAGCAGCGCGAGGCCGAGCGTCGCGGAGGCGGTGGATACGAGCAGCACCGTGCACAGCACGAACGCCTGCACCTTGTGCCTGAACGGGCCGCCGGACGCTGTCCTGACTGACCCTCCCCAGCTCATGCCGGCACCGCCGCGTTCGAGGGCACGAGGCACCCGTCGACGAGCTGCAAGGTGCGCGCCGCGTACCGCTGGGCGAGCGCGGGGTCGTGGGTGACGAGCACCAGCGTCTGCCCCGCGGCGTTGAGTTCGCGCAGCAGCCGGCCGATCTCCTGGCCGGTGGCAGTGTCGAGCGCTCCCGTCGGCTCGTCCGCCAGCAGCAGCTCAGGCGAGTTCACCAGTGCGCGGGCGATAGCGACCCGCTGCCGCTGGCCGCCGGACAGCCGCGCCGGGTAGTCGTCGCGGTGTTCCTCGATGCCCAGCTGCTCGAGCAGCCCCTCGGCCCGCGCCCTTGCCAGGCGCCTGGACGCCCCGGCGAGCTGGGCGGGCAGCAGCACGTTGTCCGCCACGGTCAGGTCGTCGAGCAGGTTGAAGAACTGGAAGATGATCCCCACGTGCCGCGCGCGGAACCTCGCGAGCGCCGTCTCCCCCAGCGTGTCGATCCGCAGTCCGGCCACGGTGACCGTGCCTGACGTCGGCTTGTCCAGGCCGGCGACGAGGTTGAGCAGCGTGGACTTCCCGCTGCCCGACGGCCCCATGACGGCCGCCACCTCCCCGGCCGCCACCGTCAGCGTGACGTCCGCGAGCGCGGCCGGCGCCCCGGCCTGGTAGATCTTGGTCACCCCGTCAAACCGGATCACATCGTCCGCGATGTGCTGTCCCGCAATGTGCTGTCCCGCAATGTGCTGTCGCATCGGGTTTTCCTCCCCGGTTAGATGCTCTGGCGCTCGTTACGATGACACCCCCGGGCGATCGCGCGCAGTAGCCGGCACTGCCCAATCCAGGTGGAGCCAGCTGCACCACAGAACGTGAACCCCGGTAGATAGGCACACCCCTTGTCCGGCGCATACCGTGGTCCTATGACCACCGTGATGCCGCAGCAGGCGGCGCCCGCCCGGGGCTACCGCCGGGTGCCGTGGTCGCCGCGCGCCTGGAGCCAGGCGCTGTACCTGGCCGGCGGGATACCGGCGCAGCTCGCCGCGCCGCTCATCGTTTTCGCCCTGCTCCGCTGGCCCGGCCGGTTTGACTTCTGGGTCGGGCCGCTGTGGGTGCTGTGGCTGCTAGTGGCGGCTGTCGCGCTGCTGCTCGTCCCGGTGCTCACCTGGGTTCAGCGGCACCGGCTCCGGGTCACCGCCGGGATCGACATACCCCCGCAGCCGCGGCGGCCGGACTGGCTCACCAGGGACGGCATCACCGAGACGCTCCGTTCGCAGGCGTACTGGCGGCAGGCCGGCTACCACTTCCTGGCCGGCCCCGCGCTCGCCGCGGCGGCGATCGCCGCCATCGGCGTCTGGGTGGCCGGCGTCCTCTACGCGTTCGAGTACGTGTATGTGTGGGCCTTGTCCGCGGACAGCGCGCTGCGCCGCGGCACGGGCGGCGCCACGCCCAGTAGCCCGCTGCCGCTCGTTTTCGGCGCGGTCCCGTTGGAC
>NZ_JBARCR010000055.1:0-6444 GCF_049794275.1 Trebonia sp. | reverse complement strand
CCACCCGCAGCCCCTCCCGGAGGAAGTGGACGAGCGCGTCGAACGCGGCCGCGGCGGCGTCAGTGGGCAGCACGCTGGCGGGGACGCTGTTCAGGTAGATGGTCCGGGCGATCAGCAAGCCGATGGCCAGGACCACCATGGACGCGGCCACCCCCAGCCCCACCACGATCAGGGCCCGGCGGCGGCGGCGCGCCGTGAATACCCCGGCCGCGAGGAGCACAAGCGCCAGGATGGGTAGCACGATCTTGAGGTCGGAGACTAGCCGGTAGCCGGCTTGGGCCTTTCCGAGATCCTTGGACTGGAACAGCGGCACCGTCGCGTTGACGATGGGGATGTTGGAGGCCAGCGAGAACCCGCGCGCCACCAGGGCCTGCTTGACCACGGCGATGAGCGGGGCCAGGTTGAGCGTGATCTGGCCGTTGGTCGAGGTAAGCGTGCCGTTGCCCTGCCCGGACAGCAGCTTGACCACCGCCTGGTGTGCGACCGTGTTGACCTGGACCCAGGCCTTGGCCATGGCCTGACTGGAGATGACGGTGTGCACGGTGCTGTGGATGAAGCCGGTCACCGCGCTGGTGATCTGCGGGCCGAACGTGGTGAGCAGCGTGCTGATCCGCGGCAGCCCCCGGGTCTGCAGCTGGGCGGTGGCCTGGTTGATGATTCCGGTCAGGTTCAGCCGGCTGGTGATCTCGTTCGTGATCCTGTCGGTCAGCACGTTCTGGATCGCCGGGTCGTCGATCAGCGGCTGCACGGTGGCCACGTACCGGCCGGTGTCGGTTATCTGGTTGCCGGCCCACACGCCGACCACGGAGATCGGGGCCAGCACGCAGCCGAGCACGATCAGGATGGTGGCGAACAAGGCTCGCCAGCTGAAGCGGCGCCGGGACGGCCGTGCGGCCCCGTCGTGGTGGAGCTCGGCGTTTTCGGCGCGCAGTCGTTCCAGCTCGGCCCGCTCGTCGTCGCTGAGGTGCTCGGTCGAGGGTTCCCTGGTCTCAGGTATTTCGGCTGTAGATTCCCTGGTCTGGGGTATTTCGGCCGTGGGTTCGCCGCCCTTGGTTGTCGGCCCTGGCTCACCGCTGTTAGCTGACAAGGGGCACCTCCGGCGTATTTGCGTGCGGTCTAGGACATCCGGCTGAGCAGGTGCTCGCCGACGGCGCCGCTGCCCACGATGATCGCGTCATAGTGTTCGGTCACGCCCCCATCCTCTGAGCCGGCGGTGCCCCGGCGGATCACCCGCCGCAGATGATCTCCAGATCGCGCGCTGGGTGCGCAGCCCGGCCGCGCCGACCACGATGAGCAGGACGACGTTGAGCAGGAGCTGGAGCAATGACCCGCGTGCCTCGCTCCAGCTCGAGTACGCGATCGACACGCCGACCGAGGCGGCGGCCGGGATGGTGGTCACCGAGATGAACACGCCGATGAGCGCGTTGGCCCGGGCCTCGGTTAGGGATACCACGCCCACCAGCCCGGCCAGCACGGCCACGATCACCGAGAAGATGTTGGGGGTGTTTATCAGGTCCGCGACCGGGCGCACGCCCTTCAGGTAAGGCGCCGGGGTCTTGCCCGACGCGCGCACCGCGAGACCGAACAGCAGGCTCAGCACGATGGCAGCCAGGAATCCCCAGCACAGCGCCAGCAGGCCGTCCCGTATCTCGGACCTGGCCCGCCGGGTGATGCCCAGCGCGACGCCGATGATCGCGTTGTACTCGGGACCGACCACCATGGCGCCCACGATGAGGATCTGCGAGTTGGTGAGGATGCCGACGGCGCCGATCAGGGCGGCGATAGCCAGCAGGATGTAGAAGCTGGGCGCGTACGTCTCACCGTCGCGGATGACCGCTTCCACCATCTCCCAGACCGGAGCGGTCTCCCGGCGCAGCGCGCCGTGCCGCCCGCCCGCCGCGGACTGGCCGGTGAGAGTGGCGTCGACCCGCTCAACGCAGATCACGGCGTCGCGGTCGAGGCCGAGCTCGCGTAGCGCCGTGAAAACCGGGTTGGCGGAGGCGTCACGCACGTCGAACTGGACGGCGTCCCCGTCCGGCCGACGTGCGGCGCCCGCGCGCACCACGAGGTTGTGCACGCCTGGGGCGGCGGCGAGCCGGTCGGTCAGCGACCGGGTGAGGGCGGCCGGGCTGACTAGGCGGACGTGCAGCATCACGGACCGCCTGCGGCCGGGCAGAGCAGCACCATGGTGTCGCCCGGCTCTGGCTGCGGCGGGCCGCTCATGGTGACCGGGGCGAGCCTGCCGTCTGCCCGGACCAGGAACAGCAGGCTGCCGTCGGCGGATGCGCCGCCGTTGGCGGGCCTGGTGCGGCCGGCAAGAGGATGATCAGCGCCGGGATCTTCAGCCGGCTGGCGAGCACCTGGGAGCCCACCGCGAGCACCAGGATCAGGCCGATCCCGATCAGCACCTGATTGGTCGTCACGGGTCATGCCAGTTCCCGGCGTACCAGGCCGCCACCCGCTCGGTGACGTTCCGGCCGCCCCACAGCCGGCCCAGCATCCGCGACGGCCAGCGTGACACGCGCTCCACCGGGGGCATGTCATAGCCCCGGAACCCGCCAGAGAAGAGCAGGAAGAAATCGTCCAGGCGCGGATCGGAGCACGCCAGGTCTTGTTCGATACCGCGGAGAGTCCGCAACTGACGCCGGCTCAGGCTCACCGCCGGTGCCTCCTCTCCATGGGCCTCTTCCGCATCGTCGCCGCCACCTGCCGTCGCCGCCTCCTCCGGCGGGGATGAGAGGGGCACGGCGGCGAGCCGCCAGAGATCGTCGTGCTGCGGCACGGGAAGGTCGTCAGACGCGGCAGCCACGCCGAGCTCAGTCACGCTGATGACATGCCTGGCATGCCCCGTTTTCCCCGGCGACGCCGGACATCGTCCGGCCGGGGTGATGCCGGCCGCGCCACGGCCGCCGGATGCTGGCAGTCGGCACGGAAATGACGACGGAGGCCTGCCTGACACGCGAGCCGTTTCAGGGAACGAAGCCATGCTAGTTCGCGAGTAGGTGACTGAGATGAGTGAGGCGAAGCACGGTCGCGGCGGTCGCCGCTGGCTCCCGTGGGCAGCGCTTGGCGCCGCGCTGGCAGTCGGGGGCGGCCTAGGCGCGGGCATCGCGTCCGCTGCGAATTCATCGACCTCCACGCCGGCGGCGAACACCACGACGAGCGGGTCCAGTTCCGGCCAGGTCAGCGTCTGCAATGTCACATCGGTCGCCAACCAGGTCATCCCGTCCGTGGTGACGATCTCGGCCCGCGGCGCGGAGGGCGCCGGTACCGGGTCCGGAGAGGTCATCAAGTCTGGCGGCTACATCCTGACGAACAACCACGTCATCGCGATAGCGGCCAACGGCGGGTCGGTGGAGGTGCAGTTCGCCGACGGGCAGACCGCGCCCGCGACCATCGTCGGCCGGGATCCGCAGACCGACCTCGCCGTGCTCAAGGTCGACAGCTCGGCCAAACTGAAAGTGATCGCGATCGGTTCCTCGTCGTCGGTCGTCGTCGGCCAGGCGGCCGTGGTGATCGGCGCGCCGCTCGGGTTGTCCGGCACGGTCACCTCCGGCATCGTCAGCGCGCTGGACCGCAGCGTCCAGGTACCCGGGGAAGACAACAGCGCGGCGCTGCTCGTGGGGGCGATCCAGACGGACGCTGCCATCAACCCGGGCAACAGCGGCGGATCCATGGTCAACTGCTCGGGCCAGCTCATCGGGGTACCGACCGCCGGCGCGGCGGTGCCGAACTCGCCCGGCGGCAGCATCGGGCTCGGGTTCGCCATCCCGGTGAACCTCGCCATGACCATCGCCGACGAGATCATCTCCACCGGCTCGGTGACCCACGCGTACTTTGGCCTCGGGGCGGTGCCGATACCGCCCTCGGCCGCCGCTCAGGCCGGGGTCCCCGAGGGGCTTTACGTCCAGACGGTGACGCCCGGCGGCCCTGCCGCCACGGCCGGGCTGCGCATGGGCGACGTGATCACCAAGATCAACGGTCAGCCGGCGACGGGCACGGTCCAGCTGCAGGAACTGGCGCTGACCATGAAACCAGGCGCCACGGTACAGCTCGAGTACTCGCGCGGCGGCCAGTCGGCCACGGCCACGGTCACGCTGGGCACCGAG
Source organism: Trebonia sp. (assembly GCF_049794275.1). Taxonomy (NCBI): domain Bacteria; kingdom Bacillati; phylum Actinomycetota; class Actinomycetes; order Streptosporangiales; family Treboniaceae; genus Trebonia; species Trebonia sp. The sequence goes on along the minus strand of NZ_JBARCR010000055.1, from coordinate 2,335 downwards.
CCATAACCCTCCGGCCAGAGAAGTGCCGGCCCCGGGCGCAACCGCCCGGGGCCGGTTCTCATTCGTCTGGATGGTCTCGCCATCAGCCAGCCGCTGTCAGCGGCGAGCAGCCCACGTCGCGGGCACGTCAGCGCCGCCTTCTTCCGAGAGCCGCGCGCCGAAGCGGAGCAGGGCGGGCTGCCGTGGCGAGATCTTGCCCGCGATCAGGGCCTCTCCCTGGCGGAAGATGGCCGAGCGCTCGATCAGGCTCGGCGGGACGAACGAGAACACCGCCTCCGCGAAAGCCGCGTCGGCGAGTGAGTTCAGCCGCATGAGCACGAGGTTGTCGGCCTGGGAGAGGACGTTTTCCGGGATCTTCTGCGGGCGCTGCGTCGACAGCAGCAGGTAGAGCCCGAACTTACGGCCTTCGGCGGCGATCCTGATGGCGTGCTCGGTCGCCACCGCCGCGAGGGGATCTGGCGGCTCAGCCGGGCAGACGTTGTGCGCCTCGTCGATCACGATGAGGACCGGATCGCGCTCCTGGCGCCGCCGCCACAGATCACCGAGCACCGTCGCGGCGACGAGGGACTGCTCCTCGCGGCTCGGCAGCGAGCCCAGGTCGATGACGACACAGCGGACGCTCGGATCGTGAACCGCGTCGAGGACCGAACCGGACTCGCCGGGGGCCCACACCGAGTAGCGGTCCACGCCGAGGTTCTTGATGCGCAGGCTGAGCCGTACCGCCTCCGGAAGATCGTTTCCGGTCAGCACCTCTATCGTGGGCGGGTCCTGGCCGGCGAGCATCGCCGCCAGCGCGGCGTATTCTTCCCGGTCGGCGATCGGGCTCAGCCGGAGGGCGGCCGCCTGGGTCGCCGGCTCGACGTCGGCCACGTGCAGCCGGAGCCTTCGCTCGCCGTGGGCGCCGGCGGAGTAGACCGTGACTCCGCGCGCCGCCTGACGGTAGCGTCCGGCCAGCGCCGGGTCCGCGCCAGGGCGCACCTCGCCCAGGCGCGTAAAGTCCGAGTTCGGGTCGAAGATCACCATGCGCAGGTCCGTCTCGGTCAGGAGCCGTTCGAGGATCACGCCGAGCGAGTACGTCTTGCCCGATCCGGACTGGCCGCACAGGAACGTGTGCCGGTTGAAACCCGCGGCGTCCGCCACGCAGGGCACCCCGGGGGCAAGCGCCAGCTCGCCCAGCCTGAGCTGCGCGTAGGGCCCGGTCTCGCGCTGCTGCCACTCCAGGACGTCAGATCCGGCGGCCGGGTGGATCAGCGCGTCGTGGAACGGCGCGCTGCTGCCGTCCACGATGATTCCCTCGCCCCGCGCGTAACGGACCTGGAGCTCCGTCCGGGCCACCGGGCCGCCACCGGCGGGCGGCGGCAGCGTCAGCTCCCCGGCCAGCTGATGGTCAAGTTCGACGGAGAGCACCTGGCCAAGACGCCGCGTGCCGCCGTCATCGAGCACCGCGTAGCCGCCGGCCTGAAGCTCGAGGCCGTGCAGCGAGGCCTGGAAGCTGAACCGGCGCCCGTCCACGGAGGTGGCGAGCGGCAGGACGGACGCTTCAATGTCCCTGCGCGCTTCGCGGAAACTCTCCAGCTGCGAGCCCAGCGCTGATTTCTCGTCCATGTCAGACCATCTCGCTTTCCCGGGACTGGCGAGGCTTCCGTGACGGCGGACCTGTGATCAAGTGCCATAGTGTCCGCCCGCGGGCCCCCAGCCTCCTTCGCCCTGGGTGAGTCCTGACGGCCGGATAACCGTCAGATCAGCTCGAGCTGGCGGGCCCGGCGGACCGCCTCGTTGCGGTGCGACGTAGCCAGCTTGCGGTAGATGTTCCTGAGGTGCGTTTTAACCGTATTGACGGAGATGTACATCTCGTCGGCGACCTCGGCCGTGTTCAGCATGTCTGAGACGTGCACGAGCACCTCGAGCTCCCGCTCGGTGAGCGGCTCGACCACCAGGACCGGTGCCTGATCCCCGGCGGTCACCGGGGCCGGCAGCTGCTGGCGGCCCAGGGCCAGGGTCAGCAAGGTCCGGTGGGCGTCGGCCAGTTCAGGGTCACGCCGCAGCACCGGCCCGAGCCAGCCGCGCTCCATCGCCAGTGACAGGCCGAGCTGCTCACGTTCCGCGATCCGCAGCGCGGACTCCAGGCTGCGGCGACCGTGTGCCGCGTCATCGGCGGCGTAACTGAGCCTGGCATCCAGCAGCAGTGCTTGCAGCCGGGCCGGGTTCGGCAGCTGGCTGTCAGCCGCGAGCATGGGGGCGAGCAGGCGCGGGATGTCGTCGCAGTTCCCTGCGGCCGCCCGGGCCTGCGCGAGCGTGACCGCGGCTTCTGGCGACGAGCCGGCCCGCTCGGCGG
>NZ_JBARCR010000054.1:0-4235 GCF_049794275.1 Trebonia sp. | reverse complement strand
ATTTACGCCGGGGTCGGACGGAAACCATAACCTAGACCGACAGGGCTTCGCGGGCGGCCTTGATCGCGGCGCGCTTACCGGAATCCAGGTACTCCTCGATCCTGGTGATGTGGCCGTCGCGTACCTGCAGGTACATCGCGGCGTGCAGTTCGACCTCGGCGCCGCCGCGCAGCCTGCCGCGCAGGACGTGCTGCTGCAGCACGCCATCGGGCGCCGGTACCCGGCGGATGATCTCGTAGTGCAGGCCGGACACCGCGCGGTGCAGGCCCTGGAGAACTTTCAGGTTCTCGTCGACGGGCTGCTCGATCAGGTCGTCGTTGTGCCAGATGACCGCGTCCGGCGCGTAGATCTCGCGCAACGCGGCGATGTCGCCGTCCTCGAGGGCGGCGAAGAAGCGCCCGACCAGTTCCTCGCTCATCACAGTGCCTTCCCCGCTCATGATCGCGCCTGCGACAGCTGCTCGCGCAGCTCACGCTTGAGGACCTTGCCGGTGGTGGTTCGCGGCAGGGAAGCGACGAACTCCACGCTCTTGGGGCACTTGAAGTGCGCCAGGTTGTCCCGGCACCAGCTGACGATCTCGTCAGCGGAGACGGCGCCTGCCTGCCCGGCCACGGGAATGATCACGGCGTGCACGGCCTCGCCCCAGGTCGGGTCCGGCCGGCCGAGCACCGCCACATCGGCGACCGCCGGGTGCCGGGCGAGCACCGCCTCGACCTCGGCGGGGTAGATGTTCTCACCGCCGCTGATGATCATGTCCTTGGCCCGGTCGAGGATGTACAGGTATCCGTCGGCCGTCAGCCTGCCGACGTCGCCGGTCCGGTACCAGCCGTCCTCGGTGAAGGCCGCCGCGGTCCCCTCGGGATCACGCCAGTACCCGGAGAACAGGCACTCGCCCTTAATGAGCAGCTCCCCGGGAGTGTCGACGGGCAGGTCGCGGCCGTCCGGATCGACGATGCGCACCTCCCAGCCGAATGAGACCCTTCCGGCGCTGCCGAGCCGCGGATGACCCGGCTGATGATCTTCGGGGGCCAGCAGGCTGATCATGGACTGGCTCTCGGTGTTGCCGTAGATCTGCCGGAACCTGCAGCCGAACGTCTCTGTCGCCGCTGCCAGCGAGGACGGGGTGATCGGGGCCGTGCCGTAGGCGATCTCGCGCAGGCTGGACAGGTCGGTCGCACCACGGCGGCGGACCTCCCTCACGAGCATGTCGATCATCGAGGGGCCGGCGGTGAAGAACTCGATCCGGTCGGCGGCGATCGCGTCGATCGTCGTCTCCGGGCTGAAGGCCGTGTGGATGTAGACCGTCCCCGCGGTCAGCAGCGCCTGCATGCACTGTCCGAAGCCGCCCAGGTGGAACAGCGGCAGGATCTGCAGGTGCCGGGATCCGGTGACCTGATCGCCGATCTCGATGGCGAAGTCCGCGACGCTCATCATCAGCGCGCCATGCCGCAGCGGGATCGCCTTGGCCCGTCCGGTCGTCCCGCTGGTGTGCACGAGCGCCAGCAGATCGTTCCCGCTTAGCCTCGGCCGGGGCGGAACGGGTCCGGCCAGTGTCCCGCCGTCCGTCCAGCCAGTGTCCGGCCCAGTGTCGGGCGCAGTGTCTGGCACAGCGCCCCCGCCGATCACGACCCGCACGCCTGCGCCCTGCCATCCGGCGTCTGCCAGCCCGGTGAATTCGGCGTCGGCGGCAATCGCGACCGGCTCGACCAGCGCGAGCACCTCGGTGAGCTCACGGACCGACAGCCGCCAGTTGACGAACGCCGGAGTCGCGCCCGCCCGCATCAGCGCGAAGGCGTGCACGAGAAAGTCGGCGCTGTTCTTCGCGATGACCGCGACGATATCGCCGGGCCCGACTCCCGCGGCGGCCCAGCCTCCCGCCCTGCGCTCCACCTCGGTCCGCAGCTGCGCGTAGGTGTAGGCCGCTCCCCTGTCGTCGGTAAGCGCGGTCACTTGCGGGTGCACGTTGGCGCGCCAGTCGATGACATGAATCCAGCTTTGCATTCAGTCGAAATCCTTCCGGGCGCCGGAATGCGTCATTCGTGATCGGCTGTCCAGGCCGCGATGAGATCGGCCGCCTGCTCTCGGACGCCGGCCGGCTCGAGCAGGTAGTGATCCGCCTTGACGAACTCGAGTGTCTTGTCCGCCGCGGCGAGCGAGTCGTACAGGGTGCGGGCGTCGTTCTCGTAGACGCAGGCGTCCGCGGTGGCGTGCACGACGAGGGATGGCAGCGTGATCCTGGCCAGGTGCGGGGCCGCGGTGCACTGCGATGTCCGCAGGCTCCACATGGACAGCCAGGTGCGCAGCGTGCTGACGGTTCCGACGCCGAACACCCCGTAGTTGGCCTTGACCGGCTCGCCGAGGTAACACCAGTTCGGCTTCCGGTCGGACGGCTCGATGGCGGGGTCGATCATGCGCAGGTCGGCCCAGCTGCGGGCGACGGTGAACAGCCTGTCCCGCGCCCTGGTACCCGCCAGGGCGTCCAGCTGGCCAAGTGCCCAGTCGGTGATGCGCTCATTGCGGGCGCGCTGCGCGGCCCGGTAACGGAGCTGGAAATCCTCGCTGTAGGGCGGTCCGTTGTCCGGGTTGAACGGGTCGAGCGCCGGGTCCGCCGACAGCGGGTCGGTCTCGTCTGTCACCGATGGATCCAGCCAGGCGGTGAACACCTCCGGCCGGCCGGAGTGCGCGGAGAGCGCGATGAAAAGATCAGCCCGCGGCAGGTCGGCGATAGCGCCGAGCGGCCTCATCCCGGCGACAGGCGTGACGTTCGGCTCGACGGCCTGCGACTGGTAGGCGGCCATGAGGGACCCGCCGCCGGAGTTGCCGAGCAGGACGACCCGGTCGACCCCGGCGTGCTCGCGCAGCCAGCGGACTCCGACGCCGATCTCCGCCAGCGCGTGGTCGAGCAGGAAGTGCGCCTCGTTCCCGCGGAACCGCGTGTTCCAGCCCAGGAACCCGAACCCGCGCTCGGCCAGGTAGCTGGCGAGATAGTGCTCGGAGAAGTCGACGTTGTAGTGCGTCGCGATAAACGCAGTCGTGGGCTGTTTCCCGGCCGGCCGGTGGTAGATGCCCTGGCAGGGATGCCCGCCAGCGCCGGCCCGGCCGACCACGGGTGACGGCAAGCCCACGAACTCTCTGTCGACGTCGACCTCGGCCACGAAAAACCCCGGTTCTGCTCAATGGTGCTGTGGAAATTGACTGTACAGTTTTCTCAGACAAAACTGAATCTGGATTTAGATTCAGCTTCTAGGCAGGGAGGGTTCCATGGACTGGCGGAACGAGGAGTTCGACCTCGGCGGCGTCAACCACCTGGCGCTGGTCTGCGCGGACATGAAGCGCACCGTCGAGTTCTACACCCAGGTGCTCGGCATGCGGCTCATCAAGACCCTGGACCTGCCAGCCGGGTCTGGCCAGCACTTCTTCTTCGACATGGGCGGCGGGAACGCGCTCGCGTTCTTCTGGTTCCCTGACGCGCCCGACCCGGTGCCAGGCGTCTCCGCGCCGGTCACCGTCCCCGGGTTCGGCGAGTGGACAAGCGCGGTCGGGTCGATGAACCACGTCGCGTTCAACGTGCCTGAAGAGCGGTTCCTCGACTACCGGGCCAAGCTCAAGGCCAAGGGCGTCAAGGTCAGCCCCATCATCGACCACGACGACAGCGCGGAGGGGGTGGCACGCGAGCTGCACCCGGGCGTGTTCGTCCGCTCGTTCTACTTCCAGGACCCGGACGGGATCTTGCTGGAGTTCGCCTGCTGGCGGCGGGTGATGGGCCAGCCTGGCGACATCAGGCACGAGCCGAAGACGGCGGCCGACCGCACCGGCCTGCGAGTCTAGGGACGTGCTGTCCCTGGTTCATGTCGTCGAGTGGCGGGCCTCGGTCAACCCTGACCAGATCGCGCTGACCGACGACCGTGGCGCGGAGCTCACCTACGCGGATCTGCGCACGGCCATGGAGGCGTCCGCCGCCGCGTTCGCGGCAGCGGACATCGGTCCCGGCGACGTAGTGCCGGTCATCGCGCGCAACCAGGCCGGCTGGGTCACGGCCATGCTCGGCCTGATCCGGGCCGGCGCCTTGCCCGCCGCGGTCAACTGGCGGCTGGCCGCGCCGGAGGTTGCCGCGATGCTCGAGCTCATGGCGCCCGCGGCGATTGTCACCGACGACGACTGCGCCGCGCTCGTCACCGCGGCGAACTCAGGCCTGCCCGTCCTGACCTGCCCCGGCGCTCCGGCAGCCGGATCCG
>NZ_JBARCR010000053.1:0-12033 GCF_049794275.1 Trebonia sp. | reverse complement strand
CCCGCTGGCGTCGGCCAGGGCCTGCATCTGCGCGGCGGTCAGCAGCGCGGAGTGGTTGTTGGGATGTCCCTCGGTCGGCAGCCCGCGGCCTTTGATCGTGTAGGCGAACACGACCGTGGGGCGGTTGGGGTCGATGCCACGGAAGGTGTCGACCAGCAGGCCCAGGTCATGGCCGCCCAGGTCGCGGATCGCCGCGGCCAGCTCGGCTGGCTCGATGGTGGACAGCAAGGACCGGAGTTGCTCGCTTCCGTTCGTTCCGATGATGCGGTCGGCGATCTCGGACGGGCGCACCCGCAGCATCCGCTGGTACTCCTCGTTGGGCATGATCTCGAGCCGGGCGCGCAGCTCTGCTCCGCCCGGACGCTGGAAGAGCCCGCTGATCAGGCGCCCCCACTTCACCGTCACGACCTGCCAGCCGGCCGCGGCGAACATGCCCTGCAGCCGTTCGATCTGAATGTCGGGCACGACCCGGTCCAGGGACTGCCGGTTAAGGTCCACCACCCACAGCAGTTCCCCCAGCTGGGCCACCGCCGGATCGGCGACCGCCTCCCAGATGGCGCCCTCGTCGAGCTCGGCATCGCCAAGCAGGCTGATGAAGCGGCCGGCCGGCGGAGAGCCGGGAAACTGGGAGGCGATGTAGCGGTGCGCCACCGCCGCCCACAGCGCGGCGGTCGCGCCGATGCCGACCGAACCAGTGGAAAAGTCGACGGTGTCGGGGTCCTTGAGCCGGGAGGGATAGGACTGCAGGCCGCCCTGGGCGCGCAAGGTCGGCAGGTAGGACTCGTCGAGATCGCCGAGCAGGTAGTTGACGGCATGCAGCACCGGAGAGGCGTGCGGCTTGACCGAGACCCGGTCCAGGGCCGTGAGCTCGGCGAACCAGAGCGCGGTCATGATGTCGACCATCGAAGCGCTCGACGCCTGGTGGCCGCCCACCTTGACCCCCGAGTGGTTGGCCCGGCCGGCGTTGGCGGCATCGACGATCGCCGCCGAGAGCCACAGCACGCGGCGGGCGATCTCGCGCAGCACGCTCTGGTCATAGGGCGGGCCCGCTGCCGCCGGAGTGGTGGGATCTGCACTGGTGGTCATCGGGTTCTCTTTGGTTGAACGTGCGGCCGTGGTCAGCGCACGGCGGCGTGCTCGCGGGCGCGGACTATCTCCTCGTACGCGAGCCTGACGTCCCCGGCCAGGGCTTGCGCGGCCGGGACGTCGCGGCCCTCGGCCAGCAGTTGCAGCAGCCCCCACCCGCGCAACTCCGGCGGCACCTGCTCGCCGCGCGCGGCGGCCAGGGCGTGGAAGTGACGGTAGTTTTCCCCGAACGACAGCAGGTAGACAGCGGGCGCGCCGGTGACCTGCTCGACGGCGCTGACCAGATCGTGCGCGTGACGGCCGAACGTGGCGGTCTCGGCCTCGTCGAGGCCGGTGAGCTTCTCCGCGTGGCGGCGCGAGCGCAGGAAGAACCAGCCGGGCACCTCGAAGCCAGGGGCAACCTCGGCCGCCCACAGCTCGTCGAGGAAAACCCGCGAAGCGGGGTCAGACTCTTCCATCGAGCAGATCAGGCATTCACTGTCAGGCATGTTTGCTCCAGGGTCGCTCGCGAGCTGTATCGGCAGCGGGCAGCACTGCCTCATGCGGGTGGTGTCAGATGAACGGTCCGGGCGTCAGCCGCCCATCAGCACCCCGAGCGGGTTGGGAAGATCTGCCTTGAGCGCCCAAGACCGGTCCGACAGCTCCTCGACGCTCGCTCCCGCGCGGCGGGCGGCCAGCAGCTCCTCGGGATCGAATGCGGGGCCGACCGAGTCGGCGGCGTACTCGGCCCCGTTCATGTAGGCGGTGGCCTGGTCGGGCTCGGCGAACCGGTCGATCTGCAGCTCGACGAAGTTGCGGTCCGGGTCCTGGTAGTACATCGAGGTGGTCACGCCGTGGGCGATGCACACCGCGGGGGTGATCCCTTTGTCCCGCAGCATCGTGTACCGCTCGAGCAGCGCGTCGATGCTGTCGAAGGTGTAGGCCGAGTGGTGCAGCGATGCGGTGCTGGCCGTCTTGGCCTGGAACTCGACCGGCGGGTGCAGCAGCGCCACCCGGTGGTGCTCGTCGTCGAAGGTCAGGAAGGTCAAGGTGGCGTCCTCGTACACGACGTGGGCGTCGAGGACGGTGCAGTACCAGTCGCGCATGGCCCCGTGGTTGGCGGTCTGGAAGACGTTGTGGGCGAACTTAGGCTTGGACATATCGGTCTCCTTCTGCTCTGGCGGCGAGCTCAGGCGGCGGTGAACGTGATGGTCATCTCTCCGATGGCCTCGGCGTGGGTGACCAGGCGGTCGCCTGGGCGGAGCACGACCTTGGGGTCACGGGCCCAGCCGATCCCCGAGGGTGTGCCGGTGAAGATCAGGTCGCCAGGCAGCAGCGGGACGACGGCGGACAGCGACTCGATCAGCTGGGGGACGGTGAAGATGAGGTCATTGGTCCGTCCCTTTTGCATCTGCTGCCCGTTGAGGGTGCAGCCGATCTCGATGTTGTCCGGGTCGGCGAACTCGTCCGGGGTGACCAGCACCGGCCCGATGGGGGAGAAGCCGGGGAAGGACTTGCCCAGCGAGAACTGCGGGGTCGGTCCGCGGAACTGCACCAGCCGCTCGGACAGGTCCTGGCCAACGGTCAGCCCGGCGACGTGGGTCCATGCGTCCTGGCGGGTGGTGCGGTGGGCGCGTTTGCCGATCACCACCACCAGTTCGGCCTCGTAGTCGACGGCGTCGGACGGCAGCTCCACTACCGCCGTGGGACCGGTGACCGAGGACGGGAACTTGGCGAACACCACCGGGTCGGACTCGGGCGTGCCCAGGCCGGCCTCGGCGGCGTGCGCGCGGTAGTTCATCCCGATGGCGAACACCTGGCGCGGCTGCGGAACCGGTGCGCCCAGTTCGTCCGCGCCATAGGGCGTTGCCTCAGCCGCCGCGATCGTCGCCGGGCTCGCCGCGTACCAGGCGGTGAACTGGGCCCACTGCTGGTAGATGGCCTGTGGGTCGGGCGAGAAGATGCCCGCGCTCACCGCTGCGACGTCGATGGCGCCGCGCTCGTCGACCAGCGCGAGGCGGCTGTTGATGACGGCCAGCCGCATGCTGTATCCCCTCGTTGGGTTCCGGCGTGCTGTGGGTCACACCGTAAGCCTGATATGTGATAACAGTCAACGGACTGATATTTTTGATATCGTCGCGAAACAGCCTTGAGCCTCGACATGCAACGGGAGCGGGACATGACGATCGCGTCGGCCAGTTCCGGATCGGTCCGTCCCATCGAGTCCCGGTCGCTGTCGGAGCAGGTGACCAACGAGATCCGCCGCTCGATCCTGGCCGGCGGCCTGCCGCCCGGGCGGAGCCTGTCGTTGCGGAAGCTCGCCGAACAGCTCGACGTCAGCTTCATCCCGGTCCGCGACGCGCTGCGCGTGCTCGAGGCCGAGGGCCTGGTGGTGAATCCCCCCGGGCGCAGCGCGACCGTGGCCCCGCTTGATCTCGAAGAGTTCCACGCGATCTACCGCGTCCGGCGGCTGATCGAGCCCGACCTTGCCCGCCGCGCGGTGCCGCTACTCGAGGATGCCGAACTCGACCAGCTCTACCAGGCTGCGGCGGAATTCGGCGGCACCGAGCGCAGCATGGATGACATCTACGGCGACCACCGCGCGTTTCACTTGGCCTTGGTCGCGTCGGCCGCCTCGGCCTGGGACATTCGCATCCTGATGATGAGCGAGCGGGCGACCGAACGGTACGTGCGGATCGGTTTCGGGCTGCTCGACCCGGACCCGGGCGAGCATGACCGGCGCCGCGAAGCGCATCAGCTGCTGATCGACGAGTTCCGCAAGCGCGACCCCGAGATCGCCGCCCGGGCCCTGGACGAGCACCTGGCGCGCAACGAGGACCTGGCCCACAACGCACTGTCCGGATCGGTGACCCAGTGACCGCGGCGAGCAGGCCAGTCCTCGAGGTCGTGACGGCAGCACCCGACCCGGCCGGGTCGGGCGGGCGTTCGCCGACTGATTTACCGGCGCACCATCCCAAGCTCGGCCATTACGTGCGCTGCGCGAGCGCAGGGCCGCCAAGGCCGCCGACCGGCTCAAGGCGGTGGAGGAGATCGCCCGGGTGGCCGGGCAAAGCAGACCAGCACCACCGAACTGGTCTACCGCCGCGAACTGCGCCCCGTGATCACCACTGGCGCCGAGGTGATGGACAAGGTATTCGCCCGTTAACCCGAAAAGATCAAACGCTGCCCGTCTCGCTCCCGCGCACGAGAGATTATCGAACCACAGGGATTCGAGCCATCTTCTGCATGCCATGCATTGCCGTGCATACCGGATTCGTCTGACGGCGTCGCGCGGGGTCCGGTTATCGCAGGTCAGGCCAACTTTGGTGTCTGGGACCTTCTGGCTCAGCCTGGCGAAACCTGAGGTACACCGGTGGGCCGTCGGCGAGGTGCCTGTGGTTCAGGTCCTTTTCCGGCGCCCCCCGGTCCGAACCGGACTGGCACCTTTCAGCGCATCCGGCTCTCCAGCGGTTTTTCACGTGCAGTTCGCGACTGGCTTCCGCCTGCCGCGTGCACGCAGGATTCCCGTCGCCGTTTCGGCGTTTTGCATTACGCATACCTCCTGGCATCCGGTAATCCTTCACCGCCTGGTGCGGGTGGAAGCGATGCACCTCGGCAGCCAGACATCGCTCACCGCCTAGCGACAACCTACCGAGTACTCGGTCTGTTGATGTATCGTGAGCCAGGTCACGCTCTCCGGTCAAGGCGTTCTCTTCACCTGCGGTGCATCGGCGGCTGGTCCTCTGGGGGCGGACCTGTCCTGTGAGTGCAATGGCAGGGCGGTATCTCCATCGGCGGGTCCTGGAAACCCGGGCCCACGGCATCGCGGGCGTGACGGAACCTGCCACCGGCGCAATCCTGGCGCAGGTCGGCATCGCTCTCCCGCGTACCCCTTCTGACCGCACTCCAGGAGCTTTCAATGCGCATCACTGCCGCGCTCGTCGAAGAACTCGACGGCCCCTTCGTCCTGACCGAGCTTGACCTGGACGACCCGGCCCCGGGCGAGGTGCTCGTGAAGCTCGCGGCCACCGGAATTTGCCACACCGACGGGATCACCCGGCACGGCGATCTCCCGTTCCCGCTGCCCGGGGTCCTCGGGCATGAGGGAGCGGGAACCGTCGCCGCCACTGGCCCCGGGGTCACCGACTTCGCTGAAGGTGATCCGGTCGTGATCGGCTGGCCGTCGTGCGGCGCCTGCCGGCACTGCCGGGCCGGCGAGCCGCGCTACTGCCTGCGGCTGGGTGAGGTGCTGGTCTCCGGCGGCCGCCTCGACGGCGGCCCGGCCCTGCGCCGCCTCGACGGCAGGCCGGTGTCGAGCCACTTCTTCGGCCAATCGTCATTCGCGACCTACGCACTGACGACCGCGGCCGCACTGGTGCGAGTGCCTGACGGCCTGCCGCTGGCGCTGATGGGGCCGCTGGCGTGCGGCATCTCCACAGGGGCCGGCGCCGTGTTCAACACCGTCCGCCCCGTGCCGGGAACCCAGATCGCCGTGTTCGGCGCCGGCACCGTCGGCTTGGCGGCGATCATGGCCGCGCGTAACTCTCCAGCCACCCGCATCATCGCGGTCGACCGGAACGAGTCCCGGCTGCGCATCGCCGCCGAGCTCGGCGCCACCAACACGGTCAACGCTGCCGCCGACGACCCAGTCAAGGCCATCCACGACCTGTGTGGGGGGCCCGCCGACTACTCCCTGGAGTGCACTGGCGTCATCAGCGTGGTCCGGCAGGCGGCCGACTCCGTGGGAATGCTCGGCACCTGCCTGCTTATCGGCGGTGCGCCAGCCGGTGCCGAGTTCTCCCTCGACCACCTCACGACCCTGTGGGGCAAGCGCATCGTCGGCGTACTGGGCGGAAGCGGCCGCAGCGACGAGCTGATGACCACCATCATGAGCCTGTACGCCCAGGGCCGGTTCCCGTTCGACCGCCTCGTCCAGTACTTCGACCTCGCTGACGTCCAGACCGCGCTTGAGCAGTCGTACGCAGGCGAGGTGATCAAGCCCGTCCTGCGTATGCCATGAGCCGCGTAGCCCGTTCAGTAGGCCGAGCCGCCGCGGCGGAGCAGCGAGGCGAGTGAAGTCGCCGGGTGACCAGTGAGCAGGGGTATGTCTTCGGTTACGGCGGCGAGCTCACCGTTGGCGATCGCGGTGTAGGTCGAGACCCAGGCGTCGACCTGCCAGTCGGGTGCCAGGTATCGGGCGCGGGACGCGTACGCCTCTTCCAGGGTCTCCGGCCGATACCGTACCGGCCGTCTGAGCGCGCCGGTGATGGCCGACGCCACGTCGTAGAGCGACAGTGCCTCCGGCCCAGTCAGCGAGTAGGTCGCCCCCGCGTGGGGGGCCGGGTCGAGAAGGACCGCTGCGGCAGCGTCTGCGATGTCGTGCTGCGCGACCGCTGCGACGCGACCGTCGGCGGCAGGGCCGCGGATGACCCCGTCCGCACCGACCATGGCGGTCATGAAATCCGCGTAGAGATTGTCGCGCAGGAACGTGAACGTCAGGCCTGAGGAGCGGATGTACTGCTCGGTCGCGAAGTGATCGCGGCCGAGGGTGAACGTGCTGTCCGGTGCCGCCCCGTAAAAGGAAACGTAGATGAGGTGCCTGACACGTGCGGCAACCGCGGCGTCGACGAAGGTGGTGTGCTGGGTGACCCGGTCCGGTGCCTCCGACGCTGACACCATCAGCACGGTCGGCACTCCGGCGAGGGCATCGCGGACGGCCTTGTAGTCGCTGAATGCAGCGTGAGCGGCCCTTGCACGGGACAACCGCGGCGCTCGTGCCAGGTCGCGGACAAGGAGTCGCTGTGATACCCCGGCATCGTCGAGGCGACGCGCGACGCGACCGCCAAGTCGGCCCGTGGCCCCGGTGACGCCTATAAGGCTAGTGATCTCTGTCCTCGACTCGGGAACCTCCGGCATGACTAAGGATCTCCACCCCGAGGTAACAGCATCCGCACCATCAGGAGTCATCACGACTTAGGGCACGGCAGTGCGCCTGGCTGTCCCGGCGACGCGGATTATCTCGACGAGCGTTGCAAAGCACGCACGCATGTCGACCGATCGGTCTAGGAGCCATTGGAACTGCAAGCCGTCCTGGACGGCAATAAGCACGTTCGCCAGCGCTTCCGGGTCGATGCCGGGGGCGAGATTGCCCGCCGTCTGGGCTTCACGCAGGTTCTCGGTGATGCGGCCGCGGATGTGCTCGAACCGCTGCACGTAATAGTCGTGTGCCGGGTGGTCCCCGGCTACAGCCTCGCCGAGCAGCATTGAGTACAGCGCCACGACCTGGGGTTCGGACTCGTTATGGGCGACGAGCGAGGCCATCCCATCGATGATCCCGATGCCCGGCGCCTCCGGCTGAGGCGTGGACAGGCGCCAGTCTTCGGCGTCCCGGCTGGCCAGTACGGCAAGCAGCACGGCGTTCTTGGATGGGTAATGGTGCAGCAGGCCGGGCTGGCTGAGCCCGGCCGCTTCGGCGATGGAAGCCAGCGACGTCCCCCGGTAGCCGCGCTTGGCGAACAGCTGTCTAGCGGCCGCAAGGATCGCCTCCTTGCTCTCTTCGCCTCGGTTACGGGTGATGCCGTCGGCCATGCCGTAGTCCCTGCCTCGAAGGTTGCCCTGAATTCTCGCACGTTTCTCCGCCCAGCCTCGCACTCGCTATGCCCGTCCCGCTAATGCAGGCGACGAGATGAAGAGAACGCCTTGACCGGAGAGCGTGACCTGGCTCACAATACACGCACCGACCGAGTACTCGGTAGGTTGAATAAATGGTGGGCGATGTCTTGCTGCCGAGAGGGGACAGCGTGGCCGATCACACCGGAGATCCTCAGCACGCCCAGGACACCTGGGTCGACGAGGCCATGGCGCGGCTGAGCACGGAGCAGAAGGCCGCGCTCCTGTACGGTGCGGATCCCTGGCAGGTCCGCTCGCCCGGATCCCTGCACCTGCACGACCTCGTGATGACCGACGGTCCGAACGGCGCCCGCGGCGTCACCTTCCACACTGGGGTGAGCCGGTGCTTCCCGTGCGAGACCGCCCTCGCCGCCACCTGGGACCCCGACTTGGTAGCAGAGGTCGCGGCGGCCATCGGCGCCGAGGCAAGAAGCAAGGGCGCCGCCGTGCTGCTGGCACCAGCCGTCAACTTGCACCGCAACCCGCTCGCAGGGCGCAACTTCGAGTGCTTCTCCGAGGATCCCGAACTCTCCGCCCAGATGGCCGCCGCGTATATCGCAGGCGTCCAGTCCCAGGGCGTCGCCTGCTGCGTCAAGCACCTGGTCTGCAACGACCAGGAGTCCGGTCGTCACACCGCCAGTTCCGAGATCGGCGATGCGGCACTCAGGGAGCTCTACCTCACGCCGTTCGAAGTCGCGGCCAGGGCCGGCGCCTGGTCCATCATGGCCGCCTACAACAAGCTGAACGGCGAGTACGTCACCGAATACCCCTGGCTGCTCACCACCGTCCTGCGCGACGAATGGGCCTGGGACGGCGTCGTAGTCTCCGACTGGTACGCCACCCAGTCCACAGCGAAGGCCCTGACGGCCGGCCTGGACCTGGAGATGCCCGGCCCTTCTCAGCTGCGCGGCGACAAGCTCCTCAAGGCCCTCGAAACCGGCGAACTCAGCAGTGAGGACATCGATCGTTCGGCCCGCAGGGTGCTCCGCCTGCTGCACCGCACTCAGTACAGGCCAATGACCGCTCCGCCAGAGGATCCGGCTGCCTTGATCCGCGAAGCCGGTGCCCGCGGCATCGTCCTGCTCAAGAACGACGGCGTCCTGCCGCTCGCGGTTGCACCCGGTGCCCTCATCGCCGTCATCGGCTCCGGCGCCGACGCCGGCCAGCCGCAGGGGGGCGGGTCCTGCCAGGTCAACCCGCCGTATGTGTCCGGCCCGCTCAGCGCCATCAAAGCCCGCCTCGCCCCGGACGCCACCGTGGAGTTCGCGCGCGGCTGGGCCGACCAGACCCGCCCGCGTCCGCTGACCGCGCAGGACATCAAGATCGAGTACCGCCGCCGCGGCGCCCCCGATAGCGAGGTACTGGCCACCGAATATGCCGTGTCCCTGTCCATGTCCTGGTTCGATTCTGTGCTGCCTGGCTACGAGCCCGGCGACCTCGCGGTCAGGGTTACAGCGTGCATCATCCCGGCCGAGAATGGCGTCCACCAGCTGACGCTGGCCGCCATCGGCCACGGCAGGCTGACCGTCGACGGTCAGGTCCTGCTGGACCAGCGGTCTGCCGGCGGCCGGGACGTGATCTTCGATCTGGGCCGTATCACCCAGCGGGCGGACATTGCCCTGGAAGCGGGACGACCGGCTGAACTCGTCATCGACTACGAGCCGTGGTCCGAGTCGGGCCTGCTCCGGCTGCAGGCGGGGCTGATCCCGCCCGCGCCCGATCTGGCGGCGGCCGTCCGGCTGGCCGCCGCCGCCGACCTCGCGATCGTCGTGGCTGAACACCCGCACGGGGTTGAGACAGAAGGTGTCGACCGGCCGCACCTGGGATTCGATCCAGCGCAGAACGACCTGATCAGCCGGGTTTGCGCTGCCAACCCGCGCACGGTCGTGGTCGTGAACACGGGCAGCCCGGCCGCGATGCCGTGGGCGGACCAGGCCGCCGCGATCGTCCAGCTGTGGTACCCCGGCCAGGAACTGGGGGAGTCTCTCGCCGACGTGCTCACCGGCGTCGTGAACCCGTCGGGCAAGCTTCCGGTGACGTTCCCGGCGCGCGCCGAAGACGCGCCGTCCTGGCCTTACTACCCGGGCACCGAGGAGGAGGTCCGCTACGGCGAGGGCCTGGCGATGGGTTACCGCGGGCACACGGTGCCGTCGGCGTTCCCGTTCGGCTTCGGCCTGTCGTACGCCAGCTTCCGGCTGGGCGAGGCGTCCGCGGCGGCGACGGCGGACGGATACCAAGTCACCGTCCCCGTAACGAACGTCAGCGGCCGCGACGGCCGCGAGGTCGTCCAGCTCTACGCCCGGCTGGCGGACGACCGCCCGTTCCTGGAGCTGAAGGCGTTCGCCACGGTGCACGTTCCGGCCGGGCGGACCGTGCCGGCGGTGCTGGCAGTGCCCGCCTTCCGCTTGCGCACCTGGTCCGGCACCGGCTGGAGGTACCTGTCCGGTCCCGTCGAGGCCCGCATTGGCACGTCCAGCGCTGATCTTCCCATCGCAGTCCTGCTGGGAGCGTGACCCGTCGTGACCCGGCTCATCGTCAAGCGGTTGCTGTGGTCCGTGCCGCTGCTGCTGATCGCGTCCGCGCTCAGCTTTGTGCTGCTGTCGCTGGCCTCAGGCAACCCGGCCGCTGTCATCCTCGGCCCGACCGCATCCGCGGCGCAGCTGCGTCAGCTGACCGCACAGCTCGGCCTCAACGCACCGGTATGGGTGCAGTACTGGCACTGGCTTGACGCGGCGCTGCACGGGAACCTCGGCACGTCGCTGATCGACGGCCAGCCAGTGACCACGATGCTCGCGCCCAGGGTGACGATCTCGCTGACGCTGGTCCTCGGTGCGACGCTGCTGGCCAGCGTGCTCGGCGTCACGCTCGGCGTCCTCGCCGCGATCAGGGGCGGCCCGTCCGGCCGGGTCCTGGAGGTGACCTCGGTGTTCGGCTTCGCGATACCTGATTTCGTGCTGGGCCTGGTGCTGATTGAGGCGCTCGCGGTCGCGGCCCGGGTGTTCCCCGCGTCCGGTTTCGTGTCGTTCTTCCAGTCCCCGGACGCCTGGCTGAAGTCGCTGGTGCTTCCCTGGACTGCCCTGGGCCTCGGAGTGATGACGATCGTCGCGGTGCAGACAAGGGACGCGATGCGGGAAGCGCTGCGCAGCCCGTTCATCCGGGTGCTCGAGGCTAATGGCATTTCGCGCCGGTCGGTGCTGTTCAAGCACGCACTGCGCAGCGCCGCTATCCCGCTGGTGACGGTCGTCGGCATCGTGGTGGTCGCGCTGCTGGGCGGCAGCGTGCTGATCGAGTCGGTGTTCGCGCTGCCCGGACTCGGGTCGGCGCTCGCGACAGCCGCGACGCAGCATGACATCCCCGTGGTGCAGGGGGTGGTGCTGTACTTCACGCTGATCGTGGTCGCCGTCAACCTGCTGCTCGACGTGGTGTACGGCCAGCTTAACCCCCGGGTGCGTGCGGCGTGATCCGCCGGTTCGCACGCAAGCCAGTCGGTGTGGCGGCTGCCGCATGGCTGCTGCTGGTGCTGGTCTGCGCGGTGTTCGCGCCCCTGATCGCACCCTACGACCCGCAGGCCCAGGACCTTCCCGCCGCGCTGTCCGGGCCGTCCGGCTCTCACCTGCTAGGCGCGGACCAGCTCGGCCGGGACGTGCTCAGCCAGCTGATCTACGGAGCCAGGCCCGCTCTCATCGGTGTGGTCTGCGCGGTGGCGACCTGGCTGGTGCTTGGCGTGTCGCTCGGCATCACCGCGGGCTACCTGCGCGGCCGGGCCGACTCCGCGATCAGCCGGACGGCGGACCTGCTGCTCTCACTGCCGGGCCTGGTTGTCCTGCTGGTGGTCTTCTCGGTGTTTCCCGGCTCGCTGATCGTGCCGATGCTGGTCCTCGGCGGCCTGGCCTCGGCCGGCCTGATCCGCATCGTCAGGTCAGTAACGCTGACGGTACGCGAGGACCTGTATGTGAAGGCCGCCCAGGTACTCGGGCTATCCCGGGTGCGGATCATGACCAGGCATGTGCTGCCTCGCGTTTCCAGCGCGGTGATCGTGCAGGCGGGCCTGTTCGCCGCGATCGCCCTGGTCATCCAGAACGGCCTGAGCTTCCTTGGCTTCGGCGTGGTGCTGCCGAACCCGAGCTGGGGCGGCGTGCTGGGCGAGGCGTCCCAGGTGCTGCTGCGGTCGCCCTGGCTGCTGGTGGCCGCCGGCGGCGTCGTTGGCCTTACGGTGCTGGCTTTCGTCCTGCTCGGCAACGCCACCCGCGACGCCTGGACCGAAGCCTGGGCCCCGTCCCAGCTCTCCAGCGCCCCGCC
>NZ_JBARCR010000052.1:0-7314 GCF_049794275.1 Trebonia sp. | reverse complement strand
CTGCGGGGCCGTGGCCCGCTCCAGGAGCGCCGCCGGGAACGTGCCCGTTCCCTGGCCCCTTGCCGCTTCCGGCAAGCTGTCCGTTCCCTTGCCCCATGCCGCCCCCCGCAAGCTGCCCGTTTCCCGGCCCCTGGCCGCTGCCGCCGTGGTGCCCGTTTCCCTGGCCATGCCCGGCTCCGGCGAGCTGCCCGTTCGCCGGTCCCTGCCCGCCACCGGCCGCGCGGCCAGGGTCACCAGCGCTCAGCGCGCGCGGCAGTGTCGACAGCAGCAGCGTGATCGGGAACTCATGCCGCTCCTCGGCCAGGTCCGTCACCTCGGTGCGCGGCACCACGACCTCGAACACGCCGCGATCGACCTGCCAGTAGCCGAGCTGCCCGGCTCGCCGTTCCTCCATGCCCAGGTAGACGATGTGCAGCCGGTCACCGAGGTCGTCAAGCACCAGGCACGGCTCGCCGTGGTACGACCCGATGGGCCGCGATTCCCACAGCGCGTCGAGCTCACCTAGCAGGACCTGCTTGCGCCAGATCCCGCCAGGGGCGGGGGAGAAGCCGTGCTCTTCAGGCGGCGGGGGGGCGGCGAAAAGGGTGATGTCGCGGTCCGAAGGGCCGACGGCGGCCTGGTAGGAAGCGCCGAAGTAGGACGCCATCAGCCGGTAACGCATGTCTCACCCCTCTCTCGCGGGTCGCCGCCAGGCCAGCCCGTCGTACCGGGCGACCGGCTCCTCGCCGCTGTCTGCCAACCGGCAGAGGGTGGTGCCAATGGGTATCTGTATCGGCTCTAGGTAGAACTCAACGGGTTCAGCCGGGCCGCGTGACGTCACGGGGACGTATCCGTCGATCTCCCTGGCCTGCCAGCACAGGAAGTACATCTCGGTCATGTCGGGCTTAAAGTCCGACCCTTCGTAGCCTAGGCCCAGGGCATAGAACGCGTCTGCCGTGTTGCGGAACACCACATCACGCACTCGGTGCACATATCCGGCGATCACGCCGCGCTGCCCGTTCATGTACGGGCCGACCATCCGCGGCGGTATAACCTTCCGCATGGGCGTGCCGGGAAGTATGCGCGCAGGCTGTGCAGACTCGCGTGACACTGAACCCACGGACGCTCCTTCCCGCTAACGCCGATACCTCTGGTCCGCACATCCGGTCTGGTCAGGAGGCCTTTACGTCGCCGCAGGTCACGAGGTACCCATATCCGGCAATGTGCGCTCAACCGATTGTGCCGTGGAGATCGGGCAGTAGCGGGCTTAAAGTGCACTTTCATGGCATCAATTACTCCTCGTAGCAGAGCGGCGACTGACTGGCTACCAGAACACGGGTAAAGTCGCGGCATGCGCATCAGCAGGCCCACGGGGGACACGGGTGACGCCGAGCCGGCCGTCCAGGCGGCGCTCGCCGCGTACGCCGACGGCACCGGCAGCGAGCACGCCGCGCTGACCGCGCTCGCAGCCGCCAGGCTGCTCGTCCCTGTCGTCGCCGTGCTGGCCGAGGCCGGCGAGGGCGGCGCGGAGAAGGAAACCGAGATGGCGCTGCCGACGCTGATCGGCAACGACGGCCGCAAGGCGGTCATCGCGTTCACCGGCACCGAGGCGCTCCGGCGGTGGAAGGAAGATGCCCGCCCCGTCCCGGTGCCCGGCCGCAGCGTGTGGGCTGCGGCGCGCGCCGAGGCCGACGCGGCGGTGATCGACGTGGCAGGCCCGGTGCAGGTGGTCGTCGAGGGCGCCAGGCTCACCGCGCTCGCGAACGGCGAGCCGCCGCCGCTGCCGCACGAAGACCCGGACATCCGCGCCGAGATCGAGGCCGTCACCAGCGGCTTCACCCTCGAGCCCGGCGGCCGCGACGCCGACCTGACGGTGACCCTCGCGACAAGGGACATGGCCGAAGCCCGCGAAACGGCCGGCCAGATAGCGATGCGCCTGGCCCCCCGCCTCCGCCGCGGCATAGAAATAAGAACATCCTTATCCCGAACGTACGCGGCTGACTCCCGTCCCCCATGACTCACCGCGCGTGGGACATCACCGGCAGGCGCCCCTCGACTTAGGAGCAGCAAATTACGCCGAATCGCTGATAACAGCAAGAAAAGCGTAACGTTCTGCTCCTAAGTCGTGGTCGTGTCCCCAACGGACCGGTGCGTCCGCGCAGTGGCCATGGCGTACGGCACCCGGGCGCGCTGACTGTAGGGTGAACAGCATGTTTCGGTGGCTGACCGCAGGCGAGTCGCACGGACGGGCGCTCGTGGCGATCTGTGATGGCGTCCCTGCGGGGGTGCGGATCACCAGCGGTGACGTGGCGGCGGCGCTCGCGCGGCGGCGCGCCGGGTACGGACGCGGCGCGCGGATGAAGTTCGAGCAGGACGAGGTCGAGCTCACCGGCGGCGTGCGGCACGGCGTCACGCTGGGCGGGCCGGTCGCGATCCGGGTGGGCAACAGCGAGTGGCCCAAGTGGGAGACGGTCATGGCGCCGGACCCGGTCGACGCCGGAGAACTGGCGGACCAGGCGCGCAACGCGCCGCTGACCAGGCCGCGGCCGGGTCACGCCGACCTCGCGGGCATGCAGAAGTTCGGGCACACCGACGCCAGGCCGATCCTCGAGCGGGCCAGCGCCAGGGAGACCGCGGCCCGGGTCGCGCTCGGCGAGGTCGCCAGGCGCCTGCTCGACCAGTCGCTTGGCGTGCGGATCCTGTCGCACGTGGTGGCGCTCGGCGCGGTGGTCGCGCCGGACGACGCGCCGCCGCCTGCACCGGAGGACCTGGCGCGGATCGACGACGACCCGCTGCGCTGCGCCGACGCGGAGACGAGCGCCGCGATGATCGCCGAGGTCGACGCGGCGCGCAAGGACGGCGACACGCTCGGCGGCGTCGTGGAGGTGCTCGCGTACGGGCTGCCGCCGGGACTCGGCAGCTTCACCCAGTGGGACCGGCGGCTGGACGCGCGGCTCGCCGGGGCGCTGATGTCGGTGCAGGCGATCAAGGGCGTGGAGTTCGGCGACGGGTTCGTGACCTCGGGCCGCCGCGGATCCGGCGCGCACGACGAGATCTTCCTCGCGCCGGACGGGGTGCGCAGGCGGACGAACCGGGCCGGCGGCGTCGAGGGCGGCATGTCGACCGGTGACGTGCTGCGGGTGCGGGTGGCGATGAAGCCGATCTCCACCGTGCCGCGCGCCCTGGAGACCGTGGACGTGTCGACCGGCGAGCCCGCTAAGGCGATTAACCAGCGCAGCGACGTGACCGCGGTGCCCGCGGCGGGCGTGGTCGCCGAGGCGATGGCGGCGCTGGTGCTCGCCGAGGCGGCGACAGACAAGTTCGGCGGCGACTCGGTGGAGGAGCTGCGCAGGAACGCCGAGGGGTACCTGAAGTCGCTGGTGATCTCGTGACCGCGCTCGGGTCCGGCGCGGTCGTCGTCCTGATCGGCCCGCCGTCGGCAGGGAAGTCATCGGTGGGCGCGCTGCTCGCCGCCGAACTCGGCGTGCCGTTCGCCGACACCGACGACCTGGTGGCGGCCGCGGCAGGCAAGCCGGTCGGGGACATCTTCGTGGATGACGGCGAGCCGGTGTTCCGTGAGCTGGAGCGGGCCGCCGTCGCGCGCGTGCTCGAGTCGGCCGGGGCGTCGGGGGCGTCCGGGGCGTCCAGCCCGGGTGGCGGCGTCCTCGCGCTCGGCAGCGGCGCCGTGCTCGACCCCGACGTGCGCCGGATGATCGCCGGGCGGCCTATCGTCTACCTGGAGACGGGTTTCGCGGCGGTCGCGAAGCGAACAGGTATGGACCGGCCGCGGGTCGTGATCCCCGGCAACCCCCGCGGGATGCTGCGCGCGATGCTCGAGGAACGCCGCCCGGTCTACGCGGAACTCGCGACGATCACCGTACCGACCGACGACATGGCGCCCGAGGAGGTGGCAGCCGACCTCGCCAAGCGGCTGCGGGCATGACCGAGACCCGGATTCAGGTCGGCGGCGAGCGGCCGTACGAGGTGATCGTCGGCAGCGGGATGCTCGGCGCGCTGCCGGACCTGGTCGGCAAGAGCGCGCGGACGGCGGCGGTTATCCACCCCGAGGGCCTCGGCGCGGTCGCCAGGCCCGTCGGCCGGGTGCTGGCCGACGCCGGGTTGTCGGTGGCCGTCGCTGAGGTCCCAGCCGGCGAGGCCGCCAAGGACGTCGCCGTGGCCGCGCGGCTGTGGTCCTGGCTCGCGGAGGAACGGGTGACCCGTTCTGACTGCGTGGTGGGCATCGGCGGCGGTGCGGCGACCGACCTGGCCGGGTTCGTGGCCGCCACCTGGCTGCGCGGCGTGCCCCTCGTGCTGGTCCCGACCACGCTGCTCGGCATGGTCGACGCGGCGGTCGGCGGCAAGACCGCGATCGACATCCCGGAAGGCAAGAACCTGGTCGGCGCGTTCCACCCGCCGGCCGGAGTACTCGCGGACCTGGCGACGCTCGAGACGCTGCCGCGCCAGGACTACGTGGCCGGGCTCGCCGAGGTGATCAAGGCGGGATTCATCGCCGACGGCGAGATCCTGCGGCTGGTCGCGGCCGACCCGGCGGGGGCGGCGGAACCGCACGGGCCGCACACCCGCGAGCTGGTCGAGCGCGCCATCCGGGTGAAGGCCGCGGTGGTCTCCGCCGACCTGCGCGAGGCGGGGCAGCGGGAGATGCTCAACTACGGCCATACGCTCGGCCACGCGATCGAGCGGCTGGAAGGCTACCGGTTCCGGCACGGCGACGCGGTCGCCATCGGCATGGTGTTCGCCGCGGAGGTCGGCCGCCTGGCCGGGCACCTGACCGACGCTGACGTGGCGGCCCACCGGGAGGCGCTCACCTCGGTCGGGCTGCCGGTCTCGTACTCCCGCGGATCCTGGCCGGCTCTGCGCGAGACGATGAGCCTGGACAAGAAGTCGCGCGGCGACCGGCTGCGGATGGTAATCCTTGACGGCGTGGGGAACCCCGTCATCTTCGACAGCCCGCCGGAGGAACTGCTCACGCGGGCCTACGAGGCGGTGTCGGCGTGAGCACGCCGGGCGGCCGCCGGGTGCTCGTGCTCAACGGGCCGAACCTCGGCCGGCTCGGCAAGCGCGAGCCGTCCGTATACGGCACCGCGACCTACGCGGACCTCGTGGAGCTGTGCGAATCGGCAGGCAAGGAACTCGGCCTGCCCGTGGAGGTCCGGCAGACCGAGTACGAGGGCGAGCTGATCACCTGGGTGCACGAGGCGTGCGACGAGGGGCTGCCCGTCGTGCTCAACGCGGGCGCGCTCACCCACTACTCGCTCGCCTTGATGGACGCGCTGAAGATGCGCACTGCGCCGCTGGTGGAGGTGCACATCTCCAACATCGCGGCGCGCGAGGGATTCCGGCACGAGTCGGTGATCACGCCGGTCGCCGACGGGATCATCGCCGGGTTCGGCTTCACCTCCTACACGCTGGCGCTGCGCGCCGTCGCCGGGCTGCTCAAGGACTCACCGTGATCGTCGTCGTCGGGTTCATGGGCGCCGGCAAGACCACGATCGGCCGGATGCTCGCGGACCGGCTCGGCCTCCCGTTCGTGGACAGCGACCTGGTCATCGAGCAGCGGTCACGACGCTCGGTGCGGCAGATTTTCGACGAGGACGGCGAGCCTGCCTTCCGCGAGCTCGAGCGCGATGTGGTGGCGGGCCTGCTTGACGGGCCGGAGGCGGTGCTCGCCCTCGGCGGCGGCGCCGCGGACCGCGCCGACACCCGCGACCTGCTGAAATCCGCCCGGGTCGTGTACCTGAGCGTCGGCTTCGCCGAGACGATGCTGCGGGTGGCGGGGGACACCTACCGCCCGCTGCTCGCCCGCCCCGGCATCGACGAGCTGTACCGGCGGCGGCTCGCGGTCTACCAGGATGTTGCGACGCTCACCGTGGCGACGGACGGGCGGCGGCCCGAGGCGATCTGTCAGGAGGTCATCTCCCGGCTGGTCGCGGCGCCCGCTGTCCCGGCCGGCACGACCACCGTGCTGGTGTCCTGCACCGGCGGCACCTATAACGTGCACGTCGGCGCCGGCCTGCTCGGCGAGGCCGGGCCGCTGTTCCCGTCGCTGCCGTACGCGCGGACCGCGGTGCTGCTCGCCGCCGCCGCGGACAAGGACGCGGCCGCGACGCTGGGCGCCGCCCTCGGCAACGCCGGGCTCGAGCCGCGGCTGATCGAGGTGCCCGACAGCCAGCGCGCCAAGGACCTGGCCACGGTGGCGCAGGTCAGCAGCGAGCTCGCCGACCTCGCCGTGCACCGCGACGACCTGATCGTCGGGGTCGGCGGCGAGGTGATCTGCGACCTCGCCGGGTTCGTCGCGAGCACCTACAACCGGGGCATGCCGCTGGCGCTAGTGCCGACCACGCTCGCCGCGCAGGCCGACGCGGCGGTCGGCGGCAAGGCCTCGCTGAACCTGCCGCAGGGCCGCAACCTGCTCGGCACCGTGCACCAGCCGGTGGTGGTGATCTCCGATGTCGGGCTGGCCGCGGGCGGCCGCCGCGAGTATGCGGCCGGGCTCGCCGAGGTGGTCAAGCACGCGCTGATCAGCGGCGGCGACCTGGTCGGGCTGCTGCGCGAGCGGGCCGCCGGGCTGCGGGCCGGGGATCCTGACGTGCTCGCCGAGGTGGTGGCGCGCAGCGTGCGGGTGAAGGCGGGGATCGTCAGCGGCGACGAGCGCGAGGCGGGCGACCGGCTGTACCTGAACTACGGGCATACCTTCGGCCATGCGATCGAGCAGGTCAGCGGGCCGGACGTGGCCGACGACGGGGAGGCCGTCGCGATCGGCATGATGGCCGCCGCCTATCTCGCCAGGAGGCAGGGCCGGATCGGCGACGACTTGGTGGCGCTGCACCGCGAGCTGCTCACCGGGCTCGGCCTGCCGGTCTCCGGCCGGTACAGCCTCGGCGATCTGCGCGAGGCCTGGCGGCGAGACAAGAAGTACCGGGGGAGCACGCGGTTCGTCGTGCTGAACGCCTTGGGCCGGCCGGTGTCCGGCGTGCCCGCCGACGAGGCGAGCCTTGGCGCCGTCCTCGGCGACCTCGCCGCCTGAGCCGGCGCCGCCCCAGTCCCTGGCTTAGTCCAGCCGGATCCAGGTCTTGCCCGGCACCTCACGGGCCGCGCGGAACGCCTCGGCCACCTCCTCGAACGGATAGCTCGCCCGCAGCACCCGGCCGGGGGAGGGCGGCGGCGCGGCGACGGTAGCGGCGAAGTCGCCGGGATGGTCGTAGATCAGCGAGCCGCGCAGCGTGAGCTGCCGTCGTACCAGCAGCCCCGTGTCGACCCGCGCCTGCTCCGGGCCGAGGCCGATGAGCGTCAGCGTCGCGCCGGGCGCCGCCCGGC
>NZ_JBARCR010000051.1:0-1774 GCF_049794275.1 Trebonia sp. | reverse complement strand
ATGCGGCTGCGCTCAACGGCCGCCCAGCACGTGCTCGTGCAGGATCTTGGGCTCACCGTGACATTCGCCTACGGCGAGGAGATGCGCACCGAGGTTTCCGCGAAGTTCCGCCGGGCAGGCGTCGAAGCGGAGCTGGCCGCGGCCGGCTTCACGATGCGCTCCTGGGGGACCGACCCCGCAGGCCAATTCGGCCTGTCCCTGTCGACGCCCGCCTGACCGCCTCGATTTGGTCCTGATTCCTGTCGTCAGAGCGGCGAACGGTAAGTCTCCAAACGGCCGACGCCGCTCCCGCCGACTCGCTATCGAGGGCACCATTCAGCTATGAGACGGGACGACCCCCGCCTCAGGATCGAAGCAACTTACGACCTATAAGCCAGTACATGCCGTGTGTCCGGCCGGACCTTCCGGGGGACGGGGGCGCGCTCAGCCGAGGGTGGCCAGCAGACGCAACCCCCGCCGGGGGCGCTTGGCGAGCTGCATCTCGCGCGTGGCGCCCATCACGTCGGCGATTGCTGACGCCAGGTAGTGATAGTCCGCGCCTGCAGGTCTACGGGTGTGGTCGGCCGCCAGGCGCCGACTGGAGCGCGGATCCGTGACGGTTTCAGGAGCTGAAAAGGGCAGCGACGAAGGCTTCCTGCTCGGGTGTCTCGACCGCTTTAGCGCAGTAGCCGGACCGTACCCATGCGACAGCCTCGCGGGCCGGGTGCCCGGACAGAGCGGCCAGGCAGGACAGCGCCGTCCCTGTCCGGCCGTGACCGCCAAGACATCCCATCTCGACGTCCTGCCCCGATCGGGCCCGCTCTAGAACCGCACGGAGCGTCCTGGTAAGAGCGTCGGCATCCGTCGGCAGGCCGAAGTCCGGCCAGCAGATGTGGCCGTGGTCCCATGGCGGCTGCCATCGGGGGTCGAGGTACAGGCCATAGTCCGGGACACGAGCGCGCACGTACGGGGCAGCCTGATCAAAGGACGCCGCCGTCAGCCGCGTGCCTCCGGGCAGCACAACCGGGTCCAGGTGACGGTGAACCTCGAACACGCGATGCTCGTGATTGCCGTTGCGGCACCTGGGCGGCTCCGAGCCTCCGTCCCAGTACAGTCCGCATTCAGCGCAGGCCACGGCACGGCGGATCTCGACCACGGCACAACGATAGCCGCGGACTGCCCGGACGACCCGCTTGAGTCCATCACGCTGACACCATTCCAGTGGAATCCCTACGTTCAGCTGAGCTACCTGCGTGATGTGGCCGATCCGACGTTCACTCAGGGCCCGTGGCCACGGTAGAACCTGGATATGCGCTCGCGGAAGTACCGGGTCATGACGACGCTGGAGCGGGGCAGCAACCGGCTGATCCGCCTCGCCCTGCGAGCAGGGGTTGCGCCGCGTGCGTTCGCCCTGCTGGAGACGACCGGCCGCTGCACCGGGCTGGCACGGCACACCCCGGTGGGGAACGGCCTGGACGGCGACACCTTCTGGCTTGTCGCCGCGCACGGGACACAAGCCGACTACGTCCGCAACCTGCAAGCCAACCCCAGGGTACGGGTCAAGGCCGACGGCGCATGGCGCGCCGGGACAGCGATCGCGCTCCCCGGCGATGACGCCCTGGCGCGGTCCCGCACGCTGCCCTACCAGTGGGACGCCGCCATCGGCCGGATGATGGCCTCGGCCCCGCTGACCATCCGCATCGACCTTGATTCGGCGCCCTAGCCGGTCTCAAGAGGTTCTACGCGGCCCGGCTATTTGACAGCTCACACACCTGCTCGGCCGGATCCTTGCCGT
>NZ_JBARCR010000050.1:0-3748 GCF_049794275.1 Trebonia sp. | reverse complement strand
GGGATCCTCACCCGCACCGGGGCGCTGCGCGCCACGCTGTACTCCCCCGCGACCGACGCGGCGGGACGGCTGCGGGTCGGCGCGGCCGTCGGCGTGAACGGCGACGTGGCGGCCAAGGCGAAGCTGCTGCTCGACGCCGGCGTCGACATCCTCGTCGTGGACACCGCGCACGGCCATCAGGAGAAGATGCTGTCCGCGCTGCGCGCCGTGCGGGGCCTGGCGCCGTCGGTGCCGGTGGTCGCGGGGAACGTGGTGACCGCGTCCGGCGTGGCCGACCTGGTGGCGGCCGGGGCGGACATCGTGAAGGTCGGTGTCGGGCCCGGCGCCATGTGCACCACCCGGATGATGACCGGGGTGGGCAGGCCGCAGTTCACCGCGGTGCTCGAGTGCGCCACCGAGGCTTCGGCGCTAGGCGCGCACGTCTGGGCCGACGGCGGTGTCCGGCATCCGCGCGACGTCGCGCTGGGGCTGGCGGCGGGCGCGTCGTGCGTGATGATCGGGTCCTGGTTCGCCGGGACCTACGAGTCGCCCGGCGACACGTTCCGCGATCCCGAGGGGCGGCTGTACAAGGAGAGCTTCGGGATGGCGTCGGCGCGCGCGGTGCGGCTGCGTTCGGCGGCGGACTCCGCGTACGAGCGGGCGCGCAAGGAGCTGTTCGAGGAGGGGATCTCCTCGGCGCGGATGTACCTGGACGTCGCGCGGCCCGGCGTGGAGGACCTGCTCGACATGATCGTCGCCGGCGTGCGCAGCGCGTGCACCTACGCCGGCGCGCGCGACCTGCCGTCGTTCGCGGAGCGGGCCGTGGTCGGCGTGCAGAGCGCCTCCGGGTACACCGAGGGCATGCCGGTGCCCACGAGCTGGTGATTACGGAGAGGGCGGCGGCCTGCTATTGCTATCCGGGCCGCCCGGCCTGCTCGGCCTGCTCGGCCTGCTCGGCCTGCTCGGCCTGCTCGGTCACGGCCTCGGCGACCCATGCGGTGATCCGGTCGGTGAGCTGGTCGTCCATCGCCCGTTCCGCGTGGCCGAAGTCGGGGATGAGCCACAGTTCCTTCGGCTCCCTGGCGGCGGCGTAGAGCTGGCGGGCGTGGTCGGCGGGGAAGAACTGGTCCTGGTCACCGTGCACGATCAGCAGCGGGACGGGCGAGATCCGCTCGGCGGCGGCGGCCGGCGGCAGCGGGTCAGGGAACGGCCAGCCGTGCGGGTCGATCCTGGTGTGCAGGAACTGCCTGGCGATCAACCGGCCCAGGCGCTTTTCCACGACGAAGTGCACCCGGCGCATCGGCTCTGTGCCCCGGTAGTACCAGCGGCCTGGCCCGCTGACCGAGACCACCGCATCCACCCCGCCTCGCAAGGCCGCCTGGCGGAGCACCACCGAGGAGCCCATGGAGAAGCCGACGGCGGCGACCTTCTGGTAGCCGAGCTCGCGGGCGTAGTGCACGGCCATGTCGAGGTCGTTGATCTCCTTGTCGCCGAGCGTGGACAGCCCGCCTGACCTGCCGTGCCCGCGGAAGTCGAACGTCACCACGCCCGCCTTGAGGTTGAACCGCCGCGCGATCGTCCACACCATGGACCGCTGCCACGACTGGGTGAACCCGTGCGCCATGACGATCGCGAGATCTCGCGGTCCCGGCATGTGCACGGCGTCGATCGGCACGCCGTCCTCGGTGACCAGTGTCGCAGTCGTGACGACGAATTTCACAGCACTCCAATCCTGAGCGGCCTGTGCCTCTAGCTAACAAGCGGGCCGTCCGGGACATGCCAGGGCCGCGCACCTGGGCACCTTGACGGTACCCCGATGCGCGGCCCCCAGTGCGTTACGGCCGCAACGTAACGCAGGTCACCTATTCGGTGCTGGCCTTCTCCGGCCGGCGCGGCTCCTCCGTCGTGGGTGAGGCCTCGGCCTCGGCCGTCACCGACAGCCGGGTGCTGAGCACCTCCTCCTGCGGGTAGGCCTCTTCGCCGTGGACCGCGACGTCGCCGATCTCCAGGTCCGCGTCGTCGAACCGCAGCTTCATCCGCAGCACGTACTTGATGAAGAACAGGATGGCCGCGGTGACGGCGCCGTCCCAGACGATGATCGTGAGCGCCGCGAGGAACTGCACGAGCAACTGGTGCGGGTGCCCGTAGAACAGGCCCGTGCCGGCCACCGAGGACGTCTTGCCGAGGCCCACGTACACGATCATGTTCGGGTCCGCGAGCAGGCCCACCAGGAGGCCGCCGCACAGGCCCGCGAAGCCGTGCGTGTAGACCACGCCGAGGGCGTCGTCGACCCTGTTGAAGGGCCAGACGTACTTCGGCAGGTACTGCCAGGCGACCCAGACGATCCCGGAGCAGACGAGGCCGATCACGATCGCGCCGAAGCCGTTGACGTAACCGGCGGCGGGCGTGATGCCGACCAGGCCGCAGATCATGCCGTTCAGGCCGCCGAGGAAGGTCGGCTTCTTCTCCTTGGTCAGGAACATGTCCATGAAGATCCAGGTCATCATGGCCACGGCCGTCGCGAGGTTGGTGTTGACCACGGCCGCCGCGGCGTCCGCGCCAGCGAAGTACGGGTCACCGCCGTTGAAGCCGTTCCAGCCGAGCCACAGGATGCCGGCGCCGAGCGCGACGAACATCAGGTTGTTCGGGATGGCCTTCTCGCGGTCGCGCTTGAGCCGCGGCCCGATGATCGCCGCCGCCGTGAAGCCCGAGACGCCGGCCGCCAGGTGGATGACGTAACCGCCGGAGAAGTCGAGCGCGCCCTTCCCGGCCCAGTAGCCGCCGCCCCAGAGCAGGAAGGCGTTCACCGAGTAGGCGAAGGTGATCCACAGCGGCACGAAGACCAGCCACACCTTGAAGCTGATCCGGCCGAGCACGCTGCCGATGAACAGGATCGGGGTGATGGCGGCGAACACGAACTGGAAATACTCGACCGACGCCGCGGGCAGCTTGAAGCTCGGCATCAACCCGTTCAGCAGCGGGATGTTCGCCTGGCCCTGCAACGCGCTGGCGCCGAGAATTGTCCGCGGATCACCGACGAACGTACTGATCAGGGGCGTCCCGAAGCCCATCTTGTAGGCCCAGAGAACCCAGGTGATAAGGACCAGGCAGAAGGTGCTGAACACCATCAAGACGGTGTTCATCGCCCATTTCTTCTGCACAAGGCCGCCGTACAGCACGGCCAGGGCCGGGATGGACATGAGCCCGACCAGCGTGGCCGCTGTCATCTGCCAGGCGTTGTCTCCCGATCCCAGCCAGGTAGGGTATGGAATCACTGTATTTACTCCTCCAGGGGCTACCTGTATGAAGGGCCTATCGGGTTCCAGGGTCGCCCCCCGGGCTTACTGTCCCGCCCCGGCCGCTCCGCCTGCTTTCATGCAACGGTTAATGTTTCCCATGCGCGGGTTTCGAGGGCATTTCCCGTTTGTTACGCCGGCGGTAACGTGGCAGGTGGGAATGCCCGCGATGTTTCCTGAATGTGTCGGGACGTCAGCTGCCTGGGACATTGTCCGCACCTCGTCCGCACCTCCGGCGAAGGGCACGAGCGCTCGCATGGCGGCCATGCGGCTGGCGCTGGCTCGGAAAACGCACCGCGCGGCCGCGTGCCTGACCGCCGTGATCGCCTGCTGCGCGGCCTGCGTCTGCGCGGGGTGCACAGGCGCCGCCACGCACCCGGCTGGCGCGACGCCGGCGGGCACGACGGGGCCGCCGACGGCCTCGGCCCCGCCATCCGCGGCGTCCCCGCCGCCTCCGGCGCTCCCGGCGCGGG
>NZ_JBARCR010000049.1:0-5530 GCF_049794275.1 Trebonia sp. | reverse complement strand
GTCCTGAGCCGCGCGGCGCGCGCCTCCCTCGCCGAGCAAGGGCCCGCGCGAGCCGCGGTCCCTGGCGTCCATGGCGGCCCCGGGCACCAGGCGGACCTGTGGCTGGTCGCCGCCGTCGGCTTGTTCGTGCTGGCCATCGGGTACGGCTTCACCTCGGCCGCCAGCGAGGGCGCGGGTATCGCGGCGGGCATCCTGCAGGCGGTCGGGGTCGCGGTGCTGGCCGGGGCGATGGCTTCCGCCAGGTCGCGGGGGCTGCTGCGCGCTCACCCGGTTCCCGGCGTGATTGCCGGGCTGGTGATCCTGGCGGTGTCGTTCCTCGCCGCCGCGATCGTGGCCGGCCTGTCCTTCCGCACGCTCACCGCACTGGGCGCCGGCCTCACCGTCGTCACCGCGGTGCAGCTGGCCGGCGTCGTGGCGCTGGGCCTGGCGGCATGGACGCGAGTGCGCGAACTGTACCCGAGCGCGCGAACGGCCGAGGTACGCCCTTAGCCTGCGCTGCTAGCCTGCGCTGCCGTCGCCCGGTCAGGAAACGGCGGCGGCCACGCTGATTCCCGCGAGGACCAGCATGATCCCGGCGGCGACGCGGGTGATCCAGGTCAGGGGTATGACCTTGAGCAGGCCACGGCCGCCGACGATGGCCAGGGCGGCCACCGCCCACAGGGCGAGGACCGCGCCGACCCCGACGGACAGCGGGTCGTGGTAGCGGGCGGCCAGGGTGGCGGTGGCGATCTGAGTCAGGTCGCCGAACTCGGCGACGAGGATGACCGCGAAGCCGGTCCAGGCGACGCGCCAGAATCCCGGCTTTTTGCTGTTCAGCTCGACGTGCTCATCGTCGCTCTCGTGCCTGCCGCGCAGCAGCAGCACCGCGCCCAGCGCGAACAAGACGGCGACGACGATCTCCAGCGGGCGGTGCGGAATCAGGGCCAGCAGGCTGCCGGCCGCGAGCGCCAGCCCGACGTGCACGGCGAACGCGGCGGCGACGCCGGCGAAGACCCAGGCTGGCCGGTAGCGGCTGCCGAGCACCAGGCTCGCCAGGGCGGTCTTGTCCGGCAGCTCGGAGAGGAAGATGACAGCGAATACGGTGGCGGCGATGGCCAGGCTCATCTGAGAGGCTCCTCATCGGGTCCTGCGGCCCGAAGGTCTCGCTCAAGCCTGGCGGCTCCCGGGCGCCGGGTCCCGCAATGCGGGACCAGTATGTCGACGGTCCGGCAGAAGAGCTACTCCCCTTCGCTTCGCTAACTATAACGCCCGGAACGCGGGGGTATTCCGCGCCGGGCGGGCCCGGCCTGGCCAGGGGGCTCTGGGCGGCGGGGAAGCTCGTCCAGCGGCCCTGGATAGGCCTTCTCGGCGCGGTCGGCGAGCTGCCCGGACTGGCGCCGCACCAGCAGCACCACCACGACAATCGCGACGACCGCGGCGCCGCCCAGGATCCAGTCGATCGTGCCGGATGTCCGCTGCAGCCAGTTCCCTGCCAGGTAGGCCACGGCCGTGTAGATCCCGGCCCAGACGATGCCGCCGGCGGCGTTGGCGGGCAGGAACTTGCGCCACCGCATCCGGCTCGTGCCTGCCAGGAACGCCGCGTAGGTACGCAGGACGGACACGAACCGGCCGAAGAACACCACCTTGGTACCGTGCCGGTCGAACAGGTAGCGGGCGGTTTTCAGCTTCCGCTCATCCAGCCGGACCTTGCTCCCGTAGCGGCGGGCCAGCCGGTAGCCGCCCTTGTCACCGATCCAGAACCCGATGTTGTCCCCGATGATGGCGGCCGCGGAGGCGACGGCGAAGATCAGCCACGGGTTCAGGTGGTGGGTCGTCCCTGCGTAGGTGCCGGCGATGATCAGCGCGGTCTCTCCCGGCAGCGGCACCCCCAGGCTCTCGGCCGCCACCAGGCCGAACACCGCCCAGTACCCGTAGCTGGCGATCAGCTGGCCGATGTTCACCCTCGCTCCTGCGGCACGTCCTCAAGCGGATGTAACGGCTGCTACCATGTGAAGGGTAACCCGGATGTGCGGCCCCCGTGCACATCCGGGTTCACTTCTTCTACGACAATGTAGACGATAAGTCACATCTGGTGGACGGCGCGGAAGACCCGCTCGGTGTAGTCGGCCAGCCGTTCGGTGCAGTGCTTGAGCTGCTGGCCGGCCTCGGCGGCGTTCGGCGCGCCGAACACGTCGCGGGCGGCCAGTTCCCGGTGCCAGCGGCGGAGCCGGTCCAGGCTCTGCTCTTCCTCTTCCAGCTCGGCCAGGGTGAATTTGCTCTTGGCGATCTCGGAGTCGATCTCCGCGTCGAACTTGCCGCAGTCCGCGATGAACTCCGCCCACTCCGCCTGCCGCGCCGCGGTGAACAAGGCGGACAGCCGGGCCGTGTCTGCCTCGGCGCGGCCTGCCGCCCGCAGCGTGATCACCTCTCCGTCGCCGCGGCCGACCAGGTCTTCGACCCGCGCGACCTTGTCCGCGACCGCCGGAACCTCGGGCAGCGCCCAGCACCCCTGGCCGAGCGGCACCGCGCCGGCGCGCCGCAGCTCACGCCACACCGCCACCCGGTGCCGGGACGGCTCGGCCGGCAGCCGCACGACTAGCATCAGCCACCGCGCCTGGTCATCCGCTGCCACGCCAGCGAAGGTACCACCCGTTACAGCCAATCCGCGGCGCCGCGGTACGGCGGGACGGGTGTACGGCGGAGCCGTACGGGCAGCATCCCAGCTGAACCCGTCACCACAGCTTCCCTGGAGGTACCGCATGTCGAAACCACCGCTACCCGACGCCGCGGTGGCCATGCTGCGCAAGCCCAATCCGGCGGTCATCACCACGCTGCGGCGAGACGGCCAGCCGGTGGCCACGGCCACCTGGTATCTCTGGGACGACGGCCGGGTTCTGGTGAACATGGACGAGGGCCGTAAGCGGGTGGCGCACATGCGCAACGATCCCCGGGTCGCGCTCGACGTGCTCGATGAGGGCGGCTGGTACACCCACCTCAGCATCATCGGCCACATCGACGAGATGCGTGACGACACCGGCCTGGCCGACATCGACCGTGTGGCCAGGCAGTACACGGGCAAGCCTTACCCGCGGCGCGATCGCGGCCGGATCAGCGCGTGGATCGCCGTAGACGGCTGGCACGGCTGGGGTGCGCTGAAGGACAGCGGCCAGCCGGGCTAACCAGGTCACTGCCCGGCCACCGATAGTCTCGGATTCCCCGTTCCGGTCAAGTCTGGAGAATTCGGTGAGGTTTCGGCAGGCCCGGCCGCCGGTGCTGGTGTCCTACGCCGCGTTCGTCCTGGTCGGCATCAACGTGGGGATCAGCGGCGTGCTGCTGCCGTCGCAGATGGCCAGCTACGGGGTGGACCGGGCCACGATCGGGATCATCTTCTTCACTGGGTCCGCCGGGTTCGTGCTGGCTAGCGTCAGCACCGGTGCGCTGATCCAGCGGGCCGGGATCCGGATCGCGCTGACAGCCGGCGGCGGCGCCTTCGTGCTGGCCGGGCTGTACCTCGCCACCCGCCCGCCGTTCATCGCGTTCGTGCTGGCACAGCTGGTCCTCGGGTACGGCACCGGGGTTCTCGAGTCGGGGCTCAACGTCTACATCGCGGGGCTGCCCGGCGCGACGACGCTGCTCAACCGGCTGCACGCGTTCTTCGGCGTCGGCGCGCTCATCGGGCCGCCGCTGGCCGCCTGGATCCTCGGCTTCGCCTCATGGACGGTGGTCTGGCTGGTGGTGGCCGCGGCCGGCGTCCCGCTGGTCGCCGGCTTCCTGCTGGCCTACCCGGGGCGGGAGCGGAGCGCCACCGATGCCCCCGGCGCACCTGTCGTTCACGCGGTGCCTGACGGGCCCGGACCGTCGCCCGCGCCTGCGCCGGTCCGGCGCGGCATGCTGCACACCGCGCTCAGGGACCGGGGTGTCCAGCTCGGCACGGCGATGCTGTTCGTCTACGTCGGTGTCGAGCTCGGCGTGGGCAACTGGGGGTTCAGCTACCTGGTGCAGGCGCGGGGCCTGCACGCGTCAATCGCCGGCTACACGATCAGCGGGTTCTGGCTGGGGCTGACCCTCGGCCGGTTCCTGATCAGCCCGATCGCCGCGCGGGCCCGCGCGACCACGGCCGCCATGATCTACGCGTGCCTGGCCGGCATCACCGCCGCCATCGCGGCAGCCTGGCTGTCGCCGGCCGCGGTGGCCTGCGTGGCGTTCGGCCTGCTCGGCTTCTTCCTCGGCCCGGTCTTCCCGACCACCATGGCGATCGTGCCGCGGCTCACGCAGCCGCGCCTGGTGCCCACCGCCATCGGCGTCATGAACGCGGGGGCCGTGATCGGCGGCTCCGCGCTGCCCTGGCTGGCGGGCACGATCGCCCAGAACGCCGGAATGCAGGCGCTGCTGCCGTTCGTCCTGGCGCTGTCCCTGGCCCAGTTCGCCGTCTGGCGGCCGATCGCCGCCCGACTGGGACGACGGGACTGACCTGGGCGTTACACGGCGCGGCTTCGTGATGGCGCCGGCGCCGGCGCGCGGGCTACTGTGAGCCGGTGAGACAGACGACCGGCTTCGCGCGGCTGCCGGGCGGGCAGCGGATCGCGTTTGCCGTGGTCGGCAGCGGCCCGCCGGTGGTGCTGCCTGCCTGGTGGGTCTCCAACGTCGTCGAAGACTGGCACTTCGGTCCGCTGTGCCGCTTCATCGAGGGCCTGGCGGCCGGGCGCACGGTCGTGCGGTATGACCGGCTCGGGACCGGCCTGTCCGACCGGGACCGGCCGGCCGAGACGTTCACCAAGGACTTCGAGGACGTGACGCTGTGCGCCGTCGTTGACGAGCTTGGCCTGGCGCGGGCGGCGCTGCTGGGCATCTCATGCGGGAGCTGCACCGCCGTGAGCTTCGCCGCCCGGCGGCCGGAGCGCGTCGATCGCCTCGTGCTCTACGGCAGCTACGCGCAGGGCCACGCGCTCGGCTCGCCGGAGGCGCAGGCCAGCATGATCGGCCTGGTCCGCTCGCACTGGGGGCTGGGCAGCCGGCTGCTGGCGGACATGTTCGGCCCGGACTGGTCGGCCGAGGACCGGGCCGCCTTCACCACGGCGCAGCGCACGGCCGCCGGCGCCGAAGTAGCCGCCGAACTGCTCGCGCTGATCTACGACACCGACGTGCGCGACGAGCTGCCCAGGGTTCGCGCGCCGGCCCTGGTCGTGAACCGCGAGCGCGACCGCGCGATGGGCCTGAAAGGCGCCCGCGAGGTGGCCGCCTTGCTCCCGCGCGCCGACCTCGTGACGCTGCCGGGGAACAGCCACCTGCCATGGCACGGTGACGGCGACGCCGTGCTGCGCGTCGTCGCGCCGTTCCTCGGGATCGAGGGCCCGCCCGCGCCGCCTGGCGAGGACCGTGCCGACGCCGACACAGGCATGCTCGGCGAGCTGAGCGCCAGGGAACGGGAGGTCCTCGTGCTGGTCGCGGCGGGCCTGAGCGACGCGCAGATCGCCGAGCGCCTCGTGATCAGCCCGCACACCGTGCACCGCCACGTAGCGAACATCCTGGCGAAGCTGCGGCGGCCCACGCG
>NZ_JBARCR010000048.1:0-3619 GCF_049794275.1 Trebonia sp. | reverse complement strand
TGGGCGGTCGACGTCAACGAGCGGGCACTCGGCCTGTGCGCGCGCAACGCCGAGGCGGCCGGCCTGAGCAACGTCCGTGTCGCGGCGCCCGACGACCCGGCCATCCCCGGGCGCTTCGCCGGGATCTGGTCCAACCCGCCGGTCCGGATCGGCAAGGCCCCGCTGCACGACCTGCTCCGCGGCTGGCTCTCCCGGCTCGCCCCCGGTGCCGGCGCGTCTCTCGTGATGGGCCGCAACCTCGGCGCCGACTCGCTGCACGCCTGGCTGGAGCAGGAAGGCTGGTCCGTGACGCGACTCGCCGCGCGGAGCGGTTACCGTCTCCTCCAGGTCTCTCCCACTATTCCGGAACGTACGCGTGGTGACTCCCGATGACAGCCATACCGCATAGCGGCCCGCCCCGCCAGCTGCGGCCGACCGACGTGAAGCGGCTGAACCGCGACTGGCGGCGGCGCACGGAAGGCCGGCTCGCGCTGCTGCTCGACTCGGTGAGCCAGCCCTTCAACGTCGGCTCGATCGTCCGTACCGCCGCCGCCTTCGGCGCCGAAGCCATCTGGCTGTGCGGCAACACCCCGGACCTGACCATGCCGGCGGTCGGCAAGACCGCGCTGGGCACCGACCGGTTCGTCGAGGCCTACCGGGAGCCGAGCCCGGCCGCCGCGGTGAAGGAAGCCGCGGAAGAGGGGTACCGCGTAGTCGCGGTCGAACTCGCCGCCGGGGCGACCCCGCTCGCCGAGGCGCCGCTCGATGGCGACATCTGCCTGGCGATCGGCAACGAGGACCACGGCTGCTCCCCCGCGCTGCTCGCCGCGGTGCACGCGGTCGCCTATATCCCGCAGACCGGCCGCGTCGGCTCGCTGAACGTCGCGGTCGCCGCCGCGATCGCCATGGCGGAAACCCGCCGCCGCGAGTGGCACCCGGACAGGTAACGCCTGCCGGCCACCCGGTTATTGGGTGGCTGACATGCGATGTTTACCAGACCGGAGACATTGCCTGGGATAATCGGCAGCGTGGCGATTCCATACCTGGACCATCCGCGCCCTGCGGCGTTCGCGCACCGGGGCGGGGCGGCGCACCACCCGGAGAACTCCTGGCCCGCCTTCGAGTACGCGGTCAAACTCGGCTACGCGTACCTGGAAACCGACGCGCGCTCCACATCCGACGGCGCGCTGCTCTCGTTCCACGACGCGACACTGGACCGGGTCACCGACCGCACTGGCCAGGTCGGCAGGATGACCTACAGGCAGGTGTCCGAGGCGAAGATCGCCGGATCTGAGCCGATCCCGCTGATCGAGGACCTGCTCGGCACGTTCGGTGAGCTGCGGTTCAACATCGACCTCAAGGACTCGGGCACGATCGAGCCGATGGTGCGGGTGCTGAAGCGCACCGCGGCCTGGGACCGGGTGTGCGTCACCTCGTTCTTCGGCAAGCGGCTGGTCGCCGCGCGGAAGATCCTCGACCGCCCGGTCTGCATGACCGTCACGCCCGCCGCCGTCGCGGCCGTCAGATACGCGGGGATCTCCGGCAAGGCGATGGCCGCCCGGCTGGCCAGGTCTGGCGCCCAGTGCGCCCAGGTACCCACGCGGATCGCGACCAGGGAGTTCATCAGGCGGTCGCACGAACTCGGGCTGCACGTGCACGTGTGGACGCTGAACACCCGGCAGGAGATCGAGCGCGCCCTCGATCGCGGCGCCGACGGCGTGATGACCGACAACATCGTGCTGCTGCGCGACATCCTCACCGAACGCGGCCAGTGGAACCCCCGGGTGGACGTTTAAGGCGCGCACAGGCGGCGTGATACGCGTGCACATGCCTGAAACATGCCCGAAATGGGGTTGGTGGCGGTGGCAATGGGAATCTTGTCCGGGTATCCAGTGTTGCCGATAGAGATCGCCAACCGCCTGGGAGGCACTAAGTAATGGCCGAACGCGCACTTCGCGGAACCCGACTCGGCGCGACCAGCTACGAGAACGACCGTAACACCGACCTGGCACCCCGCCAGGACGTTCCTTTCGACTGCCCGAACGGGCACCATTTTAGCGTGCCCTTCGCCACCGAGGCGGAACTGCCCCCCATGTGGGAATGCCGTGTCTGCGGGGCCATGGCCACCGCGAGCACCGGCGAGTCGGCGGCGCCGAAGAAGGCGAAGCCGCCGCGCAGCCACTGGGACATGCTGATGGAGCGGCGTAGCGTCGAGGATCTCGAAGCTGTGCTCGCCGAGCGCCTCGAAGTCATCAGGGAACGGCGCGCCATGGAGAGCCGCGCCATCGCCGAAGCCGCCAGCCGCGCCGAGCGCCGCAGCGCCTTAGTCCGAGGCTCCTGAGTCCGAGGCTATTGCCTACCGTCGTGGCGCGGCCGCGGAGCGGCCGTGCAGGCGTGCCGTGATGCCCCACTGGGCGACACGGAAGAACGCTTCGCGAATCACCCCGCTGCTCATCTTCGAGGCACCGCGCTCACGCTCGACGAACGTGATCGGCACCTCCGTGAGCTTCAGGCCCGCCTGCAGCACCCGCAGCGTCATGTCGATCTGGAAGCAGTAGCCCGCCGATTCGATGTTGTTCAGGTCGAGCCTGCGCAGTGCGGACGCGCGGTACACGCGGAACCCGCCGGTCGCGTCCTTGATGCTGATGCCAAGCAGCACGCGGTTGTAGATGTTGGCGCCGCGGGACAGGAACTCCCTGGACTTCGGCCAGTTGACGACCGTGCCGCCGGGCACGTAACGGGAGCCGATGACCGCGTCCGCGCTGTCCAGCGCGGCCAGCAGCCTGGGCAGGTCCTCCGGCCGGTGGGAGCCGTCGGCGTCCATCTCGACGATCACGTCGTAGCCGTGCTGCAGCGCCCAGCTGAACCCGGCGACGTAGGCGCGGCCGAGCCCCGCCTTTTCTGTCCGGTGCATGACCTGGACGTGCCTGTCGGTCTCCGCGAGCTTGTCCGCGAGGTCCCCCGTGCCGTCGGGGCTGTTATCGTCGACCACCAGCAGGTCCGCGTCGGGGACGGATTCCCTGACCCGGCCGGCGACGATCTCCAGGTTCTGCCGTTCGTTGTACGTCGGCATGACGATGACCACGCGCCCAGTTGCCCCGGGCGCGTCTTGCGCCCCGGCCGACTCTTCCATTCCTTGTCTTCACCTTCTCTGTCCGGCAATGTCAGCGGAAGGGAGCCCGGGCAAGCGCCTTCGGTCCGGATCCGCCTCGTAGGCCACGAGCACGGCCTCCGTTGTCTACTGAGCCGCCCGGGCCCCTTCCAGGCCCAACCCCTGACAGCCGGACACTGCACCGGCCCACCTGCTGTCGCGCCCGGCTTCGGAGACTGGCTGTCCCCGCCCCCGCTTGGCGCTCCGACAATGCTACGTGCCATCCGATCCAGTCGGCGAGCCCGGTGCTGGAACGTGCCAAAAACGTACCGCTGATCCGTCCAATGTCAACTGCCTGGGAAACGCGGGCATACCCTTTAGCTACATAGGGCAAGTTTCAATGACGGTATGTCATTCATCACCCGCTGCATTGCACAGAGTTATAAGGGGAGCACTGTGCGGACTCTATCGCGGAAGGCCGCGGCCTGGACCGGCGGCGCGATCATCGCCGCCGGCGGCGTCGCTGTCGGCGCCTACGCCGCCGTAGCC
>NZ_JBARCR010000047.1:0-6666 GCF_049794275.1 Trebonia sp. | reverse complement strand
GCGCCGCGCGGAGGGCGTCCTCGGCGGCCTTGACACGCTCCCCGTGGCTGGCGCCTTCGCTTGCGGTTTCCTGGGGCGGCTCGAACGAGCGGCGGTACTCAATCGAGGCGGGGCCGCCGTCGCCCGCCACCGCGGTGTAGGCGCGCTCCACGTGGGGCCGGACGGCGGCGACCAGGTGCTCGCGCGCGACCAGCAGTTCCGCGCCGGCCCTGGCCAGGTGAGCGTCCCAGACGTCCAGAGTGCTCATGACCGCTTCGCGGGACTGCCTGTTGCCCTTGGGACCACCCTTCGGGCCCGCGGACTTGAGCAGCGCGGTGCGCTGCCTGAGCACCCGGTCGTAGTCGGCGCGGACCGCGGCGTACCTGGGCGCCATCGCGACGAGCAGGTCGTCAAGGAATCGGCGCCGTTCACCAGGGTCGCCCTTGACGAGTGCGAGGTCCTCGGGGGCGAACAGCACCGTGCGGAGCACGCCGAGGATGTCCCGCGGCCTGGTCAGCGGGGCGCGGTTCAGCCGGACCCGGTTGGCCCGGCCCGGGTTCAGCTCGATCTCGACTAGGGCGTCCCTGGTGGCGTCGTGCACGCTGGCTCGGATGATCGCGTGCTCGGCGCCCTGCCTGATCAGCGGGGCGTCGTGCGCCACCCGGTGGCTGGCCAGCGTCGCGACATAACCCACCGCCTCGACGAGGTTGGTCTTGCCCTCGCCGTTCGGGCCGCTGAAGATCGTCACACCCGGCCCGAGCGTGACGTCAGTGCTCGGGTACGAGCGGAAGTCCGTCAGCGCCAGGCGGGTTAGGTGCACGCCTTCAATTATCCCGCCGAACGGATAGGCATCAGGACATACCGGTAGTCGGGCTGCGCCTCGCCCTTGCCGGTGATCACCGCTGGCCTGGTCGGCGTGGTGAACGACACGCGCACCATGTCGGAGTCGATCGCGCCGATCCCGTCGAGCAGGTACTGCGGGTTGAACGCGATCTGCATGTCGTCGCCGTCGAAGGACGCCTCGATCGACTCGCTCGCCTGCGCCTCGTCGCCGGTGCCGGCCTCGAGCAGCACCTGGCCGGAGGTGAAGGTGAGACGGACGGGAGTGTTCCGCTCGGCGACCAGGGCGACGCGCTTGACCGCGTCGGCGAACGGGGCTGCGGGCAGCTCGGCGACCGCGGAGAACTCGCTGGGCAGCAGCGTCTGGTACCGCGGGTACTCACCGGACAGCAGCCTGGTGGTGGTGCGCCGCCCGGCGCCCTCGAACCCGATGATGCCGTCGTTGCTGTTTCCCTCGCTGGTGGCCAGCGCGACGGACACCTCGGCGCCGCTGGTCAGCGCGCGGGCAGTGTCGCCGAGCACCCGGGCGGGCACGAGCAGGGTGGTGTCGAGCCCCGGGATACGCGGCGTCCAGCGCAGTTCGCGAACCGCGAGCCGGTACCTGTCGGTGGCGACGAGGGTCAGCGTGTCGTCCTTGATTTCCACCCGGATGCCGGTCAGCGCGGGGAGCGTGTCGTCCCTGCCCGCGGCGATGGCCACCTGACTGATGGCGCTTGAGAACGCGTCCGCGCCGACGGTTCCCGTGGTCTCCGGCATGTCAGGCAG
Source organism: Trebonia sp. (assembly GCF_049794275.1). NCBI lineage: Bacteria > Bacillati > Actinomycetota > Actinomycetes > Streptosporangiales > Treboniaceae > Trebonia > Trebonia sp. The sequence continues at coordinate 5,082 of NZ_JBARCR010000047.1, read as the reverse complement.
CGTCGGGTACTCATCGGCAGGGAGCAGCATCAAGGTGAACGTGGCGCTGCCGCACTTGACGGTCGTCCTGGACCCGTCGGTGGCGAGGTCGACCGGCTTGGCGGGCAGGCTCCGCACGATCTCGGCGAGCAGCCTGCCCGAGACCAGCACCGTGCCGGGCTCGTCGGCTTGTACCGGGATGGTCGCCTGGGCGGAGACCTCGTAGTCGAAGGTGGACAGGGTTAGTTCGCTGCCCGCCTGCAAGCGCATGCCGGCGAGCACGGGTGCCGTGGGGCGCGCCGGGAGCGCGCGGGCGGTCCATGCGACGGCCTCTGCGAGCGGATCACGCTCAACCTGGAGCTTCACGGATGTGCCTCCTGCCGGTGTCGGCGGCTGATGTTGTTGCGGCGGTGTTTGGTGTTTGGAATCGGCCCGGTGCCGGGTATGTGGCTGGCGATGGCGGGCCGGTCGCCTAGGGCGTATCCCGCTTCCCCAGGCGGGTCGGCGACCTACTGTTTTCTGGCTTTCTTTAGTTAGAACTAAGTCATAGTCATAGGTGCTGTGGATACCGGGGAAAGCCGGGTCTTCCCAGGCCGGGGCCGTTTATTTGGGCACAGCCCGTGTGCGGGAAGCGGGGATAGCCACCGGGGTTGTGTGAGCGTTTTCCGCTCGTTCCCCTGTTAGTCACCTCGTATCCCCTGGTTGTCCCTAGCCTTTCCACAGAGTTCTCCACATGCTGTGTGCACAGCACTGGATAACTCTTGTGGATTGGCTGTGTGTTGCGTTTCATCATGCGGTGCGGTTTCGGCGTCGGCGTTTCGTTGTCAGCTCGTCCTGGCTTGCTGCTTGATGCGGTTGGTGAGCTCGGTCACCTGGGTGTAGATGGATCGGCGTTCGGCCATCAGGGAACGGATCTTGCGGTCCGCGTTGATGACGGTGGTGTGGTCTCTGCCGCCGAACTGCTGGCCGATCTTGGGCAGCGACATGTCGGTCAGCTCCCGGCACAGGTACATGGCGATGTGTCGGGCCGTGACGAGCACCCGGGACCGGCTCGTGCCGCACAGGTCCTCGATCGACAGCCCGAAGTAGGCGGCGGTCTGGCCCATGATGGTCGCGGCGTTGATCTGCGGGCCCTGGGCCTCGGGAATGAGGTCCTTGAGCACGATCTCGGCCAGCTGGAGGTCGACGCCCTGCCTGTTGAGGCTCGCGAAGGCGGTGACACGGATCAGGGCGCCTTCGAGTTCCCTGATGTTCGTGGAGATCCGGCTGGCGATGTACTCGAGCACGTCCGCGGGCGCGTTCAGCCCTTCCTGGATCGCCTTCTTCCGCAGGATAGCGATGCGGGTTTCCAGTTCCGGCGGCTGAACGTCAGTCAGCAGCCCCCACTCGAACCGGCTGCGCAGCCTGTCCTCCAGCGTGACCAGGCGCTTGGGCGCCCGGTCGCTCGAGATCACGATCTGCTTGCTGGCGTTGTGCAGGGTGTTGAAGGTGTGGAAGAACTCTTCCTGCGTTCCTTCCTTGTTTTCCAGGAACTGGATGTCGTCGACGAGCAGCACGTCAACGTCGCGGTACCTTCTGCGGAATCCGTCCTGCTTGCCGTCGCGGATCATGTTGATGAAGTCGTTGGTGAACTCCTCGGAGCTCACGTACCTGACCTTGAGGCCCGGGTAGAGGGTCTGCGCGTAGTGCCCGATCGCGTGCAGCAGGTGGGTCTTGCCCAGGCCAGAATCGCCATAGACGAACAGCGGGTTGTACGCCTTGGCCGGGGCTTCCGCGACCGCTACCGCGGCCGCGTGGGCGAACCGGTTGCTTGAGCCGATGACGAACGTCTCGAACGTGTACTTCGAGTTGAGCCGGGCGGCCGCGGGGCGGAGCGCCGCCTGGTCCTGGTGGTTCGGCTGCGGCTGGTCGGGGCGGGTGCGGTTTCCCAGGCCGACCTGGTTCGCCAGGCCGTTGGCCTGGCCCTGGTTCGGCGAGGTGTGGTTCGGCATGGCGTGGCTGGCCGGCCCCGGCTCGGGCAGCGCCTGGCGATCCTGCAGCCCAACGTGGTCGTCGGTCTGGCTGGCGTGGCCGAAGCGGTGGTCGTGGCCGCTGTAGTCGGCGTGGTTAATGTGGTCGACGTGCTCGACGCGATCGGCGGACAGTGTGCCGAGCGGTGAGATGCCCGGAGGCGGCTGGACCTGGTCCGGCGGCAGCTCGGTCAGATGGGCGGGCGCGCCAGGCGAGAGCGGCGAGCTCAACGGCGCTGGCGGCGGCTCAGGCGGCCCCCCTGGGCTCGGATCCACGGTGACCGCGAGCTGAATCGGGCGGCCAAGCTCGCGGGAGAGCGCGTGGGTGACGAGCGGGCGCAACCGGGTCTCCAGTTGCTCCTTCACGAAGGCGTTGGGTGTCGCGATGAGCGCCGTGTTCTCGACGAGCCCGAGCGGCCTGGTTAGCTTCAGCCAGGCAAGCTGGCTGGGCTGGACGTGCAGCTCGGCGAGCCCCTCCAGAGATCGTGCCCACACATCCGTGAGATCTGTGTCAGTCACCGATGCGCTCCCCTCGCCTCGCCGTGTTGCCAAAGCCTGATCAGTGACCACGCCCGTTGTCCACAGGACAGTCCACATAGTGTGCACGTATCGTGCCGCGCGTATCCGGGCCTGTCCCGGACACGAGGGTTCCCCTGGAACGCTGCGTGCGCTGTAGCCGCCGTACTGCGGTTTTGCCCCCCGTGCGGTCGCCGGTGAGCCGGGGACCCGTGTGCGGACATTAATTTTCCACAGCCTAAGCCGCCGGAGCGGGATGCGCGGGGGAAACCGCAGTGTTCCACGATGGTAGACCTGACAGGGGGCAGCGGGACAGTGGTCTAGCCGCCAGAACCGCGGTTCGCGGCCGCCAGTTTGACCTGTGCCGGTATCCCCCATACCGTTAACAGGCTGACCCCATTGAATCCGTAACAGATCACGAATTGCACTTGTGGAGCTCTAGTGAGCAAGCGTACGTTCCAGCCGAACAACCGTCGGCGGGCGAAAGTTCATGGCTTCCGGCTGCGGATGCGTACCCGTGCTGGCCGTGCTGTACTTGCCGCGCGCCGTCGTAAGGGCCGCGAGCAGCTGAGCGCCTGACCAGGCTGGCCGCCGAGGTCGCGCTGGCTGCTAAGTGCGGCCCTCGCTGCGCAGGAGGTGTCGTGCTGCCGCAGCAGTCGAGGATGAGACGCGCCGAAGATTTCCGGCGCGTGCTGCGGACCGGCCGCCGTGCGGGCGGCTCCGTACTTACAGCTCATCTGCTGCTCCCAGTCGGCCCTGACGGCACTGTCGGCACCTCGGGAGAGGTACCTTCCGGTGATCCGGCAAAGGTAGGCTTTGTTGTTAGCCGTGCGGTTGGCTCGGCGGTGGTTCGCAACCGGGTGAAGCGACGGCTCCGGGAACTGATGCGCGGGCGTCTTGCCTCACTTCCTAGGGGTTGCCTGCTCGTGCTGCGCGCCCACCCGGCAGCCGCTAGCGCACGCCAGGCGGATTTGGCCGCTGATCTTGACCTGGTTACCGGAAGACTGCTGCGGCGGCAGGTTGGGGTGCTGCGCCAAGAATGAGCGCGACGGACATGAATACCGCGGAAGCGACCGTGCCGACACGAGCGGCACGGGTTCTCGTCGTTCCCATCCTCTGGTACCAGCGCTTCATCAGCCCGTTGCTAGGCGCGCGATGCAGGTTCGCACCGTCCTGCAGTCAGTACGCCGTGGACGCGCTGCGCACCCACGGCGCGGCACGTGGACTATGGCTGGCAGTCCGGCGGCTTGCCCGTTGCCACCCGTTCAACCCCGGCGGATACGATCCCGTGCCGGCTAGGCCCCAAGGAGTTGTCAGGTGAGCATTCTCAACCCGCTGTTCGAGGCGGTGGCATGGGTAATCATGCGTATCCATGCCTGGCTCGCCGTACCCTTCGGCGCGTCGAGCGGCTGGGCGTGGGGCCTGTCCATCGTCATCCTCGTGATGCTGATGCGGCTCGTCATGGTGCCGCTCTTCGTCAAGCAGGTGCGATCGCAGCGCAAGATGCAGGCGCACATGCCGCAGCTGCAGGAGATCCGCAAGCGGTATAAGAACGACAAGCAGCGGCTCAACGAAGAGACGATGAAGTTCTACAAGGAGAACGGCATCAACCCGCTTGGCGGCTGCCTGCCGCTGGTGGCACAGCTGCCTGTCTTCTGGGCGCTGTTCAACGTGCTGCGCGCCATCTCGGACTGGCAGCCGGGGACCACTCCGAAGTACGGCTTGACTATCCCGGTCGTGCAGAGCGCGAAGGATGCACGCATTTTCGGTGCGTCGCTCGCGGATAAGTTCCTCTTCCCGCTCCCACATCAGACGCTGGAGTCTCGTCTGGTGATCTTGGCGTTCGTGCTGGTCAGCGCCGCCACCACCTACCTGACGATGCGGCAGAGCCAGAAGCGCGGCATGATGCAGCAGGGCCCGGTGGACCCGGACAACCCGGCCGCGAACATGCAGAAGTACATGATGTACATCGCGCCGTTCTTCGCGCTGTCCGGTCTGTACTGGCAGTTCGGCCTGGTCATCTACTGGGTTACCACCAACATGTGGACATTGGGGCAGCAGCACGTCCTGTTCCGCAACCTTCCGATCGTCGGTAGCGCTACGGTTGATGCGTCTGTGGCGCCTGCGATTTCCGGAAACACGTCCGGCAAGGCCAGCGCCAACGGCAAGGCCAGCGCCAACGGCAAGGCCGTTACTACGGGCAAGAGCGGTGGCTCAGGCAAGAGCGGTGCTTCCAGCAAGAGCGCCGCTTCCGGCAGGGCTACCGGGTCGGCGAAGCCGGCCACGCAGAACGGTGGGGCCAGCACCGCCAACGGTGACACGGGGGCGGGGCCGGTGCGCGGGCTGCTGAAGTTCGGCAAGAACAAGCCCGAACCGGAGCCGGTGCCGAGCGCGCCGCAGGCCAAGGTCGTCCGGCAGCAGCCGGTCCGGCAGACACGCAGCAAGCGTTCTGGCAACTCGGGCAACTCGGGTAAGAGGTGAACGACGTGGGGGATGATCCCGGTGAGGGTTTCGGCACGGTGGTAGGTCGCGAGAGCGTGTCGCCTGTTTCTGGCCTCGACGGGCCCAGCCTGGAAGA
>NZ_JBARCR010000046.1:0-4077 GCF_049794275.1 Trebonia sp. | reverse complement strand
TCACCACGCCGGTGCCCGGGCGGACCAGCGCGGGGATCTGGTAGCACAGCGACTTCCCGCCGCCGGTCGGCATCAGCACGAGCGCGTCGCCGCCGTCGATCACGTGGCCGATGATCTCCTCTTGCCGGTCGCGGAAGCTCTCGTAGCCGAACACGCGGTGCAGCACCGTCGCGGCGCGGCGCGCGGCGTCCGGCGGACTGGTTTCGCTAGGGGTGGCCACGCGGCGATTCTACGGTCGCCCACCGACAACCGGACCGGCAACGGGAACGACACGCCGAGCGAGTGATGGCAGCTCGGATGCCGATTGCGATCAAGACTAGTTCGATGTTATATTCGTACAAACAAGATCTTGGATCCATCGATCGAACAGGCAAAGCTGCCTGTCATGGCGGATGTTTCCAGTATCCCCAAGGGGTACTTGGTCACGCAAATAGCCGCCGGGACTCTCCAGGATCGAGAAGGAGCCGCGATGGCTGCTCTACAAGGCGGTCGCACAGATGATTCTGCGCTGAGTCGGGATCTGGTTCATCACAGTGTCTCGGCGCCCGCCGCGCGCGTATTCCGGCTGCTCTCCATGCATCCAGGTCCCGATGCGCCTACTGCAGCAGTCGCGGTGATGGCGGGTCTCTCAGTCAGCGAAGCGCATGGCACTCTGGCGTCCCTCAGCCGCGCGCACGTGGTTGAGCCGGTTCCTGACAGCAGGGAACGGTGGCGGATGCCCGACCTCGTGCGCGCGCAAGCACAGCGACTGTCCGACGAGCACGCTGCGGCTGACGGGCGCGAACAAGCCATGGACCGGCTGCTCTGCTATTACCAAGCCACAACAGAGGCCGCCGATGGATGGCTACGGGGACTCCCGCCGATCCCGGTGGAACAGAACTTCACCGACCGGGACGGCGCGCTTGCCTGGCTGGACGCCGAACGGGATAGCCTGATCGCTGCTGCCAGGATGGCGTTTGGCGCTGGCCGGGATCAGGCCGCGAAGAGCCTGCCGCTGCTCATGTCTTACTACCTCAACTTCCGCAGACTCTTTGCGGAGCTGCTGGCTGTCGCCACCGTTGGCCTTGACGCCGCACGGCGCCTCGGTGACCGAGCCGCGGAAGGCGAATCGCTGAACAATCGAGGCGCGGCCCTGATCGGTCTGAAGCGGTATGACGAAGCACTCGCCGTGTACGAGGACGCGGCTGCGCTTTTCCGCGAACTCGGCGATCGCCGCGCCGAGGGCGAAACGCTGAATAATCGAGGCGCGGCCCTGATCGGTCTGCGGCGGTATGACGAAGCGCTCGCCGTGTACGAGGACGCGGTTGCGCTTTTCCGCGAGCTCCGTGATCCCCATGAGGAAGGCGCCAGCCTGAACAATGTGGGCATTATCCTGCACGCGCTGCGACAGAACGATGAGGCGCGTGCCGCCTGCCAGAAGGCCGTGGCCATCTTCCGTGACACGGGAGACCGGCATGGCCTCGCCATGGCGCTAGGCAACCTGGGGAATGTATCTCGGTCACTGGGGCACGCTGTCGAGGCTGCCGAAATCTACCAAGAGGCGGCCGACATCTTCCGTGTAACGGGTGATCACTCTCGTGAAATTGCGGCACTCGAAAGCGTCATTGCTGTCCGGGCGGCGTTGTAGTTCCGCCCTCTGCCGTCGGATTGTCCGTCCTGGGCGGCAGCACGTACCGGAAGGCGGCCATCTCGTCGTTCGCAAGCTGACCGCGGAACAGCCGCGAAAGCCTCTCGTTGCGCTCGCGCTCCTCAACGAGGTCGGCCGGACGCTCCAGTGATAGCGCGTCGAAGAGCTGCAGATGGCAGAGATCGACAGCCGCTGTCAGGCTGATACAGAACCTTCGAGCCGCTGCGACGGCGCTTCGATAGCACGCCCAGGTCACCAGATAAGTCGCGAGGGCCAGGAAGAGCCACGGCCCGTGCCAGATCAGGAGGCCGACGCTGACGGCAGTGGCTATGCCAGCCGCAATGCACAACCGAGCTGCGGCGTCGAGTTGGTTGCGCAGGTCGCTCAGCTCGGCGAGCACTCCCGGTGCCATCAAAGGAGTGAGGCGTGGCAGCGCAACTGTCAAGTCCAGCTGGTAACGCTCTCCCGCCCTGGTCTCCCCCCGCCGCAGGGTGTTGCCAAGAGCCGTGGGGAGTAGATCCCCTTCCACTTCTGGCAGCCAGTCCCAACGGAACTGCGCACTTCTGCCGGCATTCCTGGCGTGCCAGTCCCAAGGGGCTGGGTCTTTTGCCGCCTCGAGTTCACTTTGTACCAAATTCCACTCATTCCGGTATCGTGCCGTGGCACGATACGCGAGCTTTAGGCCGAACGGCAGGCCCCACCAGTAACCTTCGAGCAGCTGAATGAGCGGGACCTGAAGCGGATGGCTTGCGATGGAGACGATAAGCAGTCCCAGGATAACTGCGGCGATTCGATTCGCCGTAAGGTGGTCGAGGGCGGCAAGTGCCCGAGCCAGAGACGGGGAATGTGCCGGTGCGCCCGCCGCAAGGAGGAAGCTTATGTAGCCGAGGAGCAAAGCGTTGGGCACCACGGTAACAACAAGGAACCGCGTGCCTAGCCGCCCGGCGAATGCTCCCATGCTCGACTAGCCCGCTAAGAGAAGTAGTGCCGGTCATCGGTCGGCCTGGTATTGCTGCCCGTCAGGCGTATGGTTCCGGCCGAGTCGTGCGGACGTCCTGGAATTCCGGAGCATCGCGGTTCCTTGCCCGCGGGCTTCCACTCGATCCGTTTGCATTCGGTGCACTGCCAGTATCCGCCCTTTCCCGCGTCGTCCATCATGGTGACCATGACGTCAGGCCCGCCAAAGCTCGCCAGCAAAATGGCGAACAGCGCCGAGGGCAGCATCCACCTGCGCAGGGAGGTAACGCTAGTACCTGCCATCAGCTCAGCCTTCGCGCTGGGATTTGCCTCATGATAAGCGTTGCACGGCCGGCCTGTCTGCTCCCGTTGTTACCCGATTTGCGGCACCATCGAGCCATGGTCAAGGACGAGAGTGGCGGCACGAACCCGTGGCTGCGCGCGTCCAAATGGCTTCGCATATCCGCCTGGCTCCCCCCAGGCCTGGCGCTCGGCTGGCTAGCGGCACTGGTCACGCTCATACACAGCGTCGGTCTAGCAGTGGCCGCTTGGGGGGCGACGGTATCCGTCGTCCTGCTCCTTGTCCTGCTGGTTGGCCAACTGCAAAGAGCCACAACCCAAAAGCACTCGATAGGCAACCAGACTCCGGCCGGGGTTGACGAATCGGAACAACCCGGCGTGGCCTCCGCGGCTGCTAGCGCAGAGACAGCCGAGGCGCTACCACCGCTGGCTACTACGGATGCTGTCCCCGGTCTTGTACACGCGTCTGTCGCATCGACAGTCACCAGCTCGTCCGTCTCCGGACTGCAGGTCCTGACTGTGGAGGAGGTGGCCTCCGTGTTGCGGGTGGATACCAAGTCGGTCATCACGTCGATCTCAAATGGGGAGCTCCCCGGCAAACAGATCGGAAGCGACTGGCGAGTAGATCTGGGTGCTCTGACTCGCTGGCTGCAGGGGCCTTACGGCAGGACATGACCATGCCCAGTTGCCTGCGGAGGACGGGTCCCGGCGTGGGCAGGCGCGCTAGGCGAAGTGGCGCTATTCGATGCGCGTGGTGACCGGGGTGCCGAGTTCGACGGTGCGGCTGACCGTGCAGAGCTGGTCGTGGGACCGCTTCACCGCGTCCGGCAGCAGCGCGCGGGCCTTGTCGCCGTCCGCGCCTTCGGGGAACCTGATCCGGAACGTCACCGCGATGTCCGTCAGGTAGCTGCGGCCCTTCTCGTCACGCAGCTTCTCCGCGTCCACGGCGATCGCGAACGAGTCGGGCTCGGCACGGCGCGAGGTGAGGATGTCGACGTCGATCGCGGTGCACGCGCCGATCGCGGTCAGCAGCAGCTCGACAGGCGAGAAGTCCGCCGAGTCGGCTGTGCCCACGGTGATCGTCCCGCCGCGGGCGTTGGTGACGGTGTAATGGCTGTTGGTGATCCGCTCGATCGTCACCTGGCGATGCGTGTCTTCGCTCATGGCTCTCACCCTGCCAGGACCCGTCAGGA
>NZ_JBARCR010000045.1:0-3313 GCF_049794275.1 Trebonia sp. | reverse complement strand
GCACCAGGATCGTGATGGTCTCGGCGCGCAGCTCGACCGGGAGCTTCCTGGTCCAGTCGGCGATGGCCAGCGCCTGCGACTTGGAGATGTCCGCGCTGACGAGAGCGCCGGCCATGGCAGGCTGGTCACGCAGCAGCCGCATCCGCCGCACCTTGGTCCTGGCGTCCGGGCGGGTCATGTCGGTCATCGCCATCAGCCACGCGGCGGAGTTACCGTACCCGTCGCTGTCGTGCGCGTCAGCGGCGTCGAACCGGGCCAGCACCGACGCGTGCGCCGCGGTGAACTTCGCCTCGATCTCACCCAGCGACCGCAGCACGGTGCCGCACGCGGCAGGGTCCAGGTCCGCGGCACCCGGGCCGTTGAGGTAGTCCAGGCCGGCGTTCATCATCCGCAAAGCATCGGCGACGCCCATCTGGCCACCTCCTCCCGGTTATGCCGTAGTCAACCGCCTGCCTCTCATCGTCCGCGCCACTCTTGTGGCCTATTACTAGGCTAGCACAGGTGTTCTAGTTTATACAACTGATAGCACCAAGATATCGCCAGGAATTCTCGTCGCCGGAGTACACCGGGACGAGCTCAACGTGTGATGGATGACGTGTTGACGCCCGGGTCGCTCGGGTGCGGCGTCAGCGGCGTGGTCTGCACCGTCATCCAGGGGTCCAGCGGCAGCGAATCCAGCATCCGCGTCAGCTGGGCTTCGTCCTCGGCGCGCCACAGGCCTAGCGCGCGCCAGGCGCTGTCCTCCGACTGCAGGGCCCAGAGCCGGATCAGGTGACCTTGTGCACCGAACCCATGTGCGCTGTGTGCCTCACCTCGCGTGGCCTGTTCGACCACTTCGCGGGGAGTGCCGTCGGGGAAGACGACGGTGAACACCGTCAGGGATTCCGTGCCCGACGGACGGTCCCCGGCCGCCCGGTCACGCGGCGCGCCGGGGTCGTTGGGATGCGGTCCCAGCGGGGTGACCTCGTCGGTCCGCCACACGCGCAGCGGCATCGACGCGAGGACTCGCTGCAGCTCGTCGCCGTCGGCGGCGGCGAACAGGCCGAGCGTGCGCCACTCACCAGGCGCGAGCGGCGGCCGCCAGAGCCTGAGAATGTGTCCTTGCGCGGCGAGCTCGCGCGTGTGCGCGGCTTCGCGCGCCCGGACGTCGGCGACGGCTTCGTCCGGTGTCCCCGCCGGGACGTGAGTGGTCATGGTGACCAGGTACTCCATCATGCTCCTTGGCGGGTGAGCAGGTCGATGAGGGCAGCTACCATTTCCAGGTTCGGTGCGGGCACGCCGGTGAGGCGGGCTAGTTCGACGGGCGCCCTGAGCAGGGTGCCGGACTCCAGCGGCTTGCCCGCCTCGTAGTCCATCAGCATCGACGTCTTGTGGTCGCCTACCTTCGCGGCGCCCTCGAACCGGCGCTCGATCGAGATCTTCGGCGGGCTGCCGAGGCTGGCGGCGACCTCGGCCGCCTCCCGCATCATGGCCAGCACCAGCTCACGCGTGCCCGGGTGGGCGGCGATCTCGCCCATCGTCGCGCGGGTCAGGACGCTGATCGGGTTGAACGCCACGTTGCCGAGCAGCTTGAGCCAGATGTCGGAGCGCAGGTTCTTCTCGACCGGGCATTTCAGGCCGCCCGCGGTCATCGCCTGGCTGAACGCGGTGCAGCGGCCGGAGATCGTGCCGTCAGGCTCTCCGATGGAGAACCGGGTCCCCTCGACGTGCCGGATCACCCCTGGGGACTCGATCTCGGTCGAGCTGTAGACCACGCAGCCGATGGCGTGCGCGGGCGGGATCACGGCGGAGACCGCGCCGCCCGGGTCGACCGCCTCGACGCGGCGGCCCTCATAGGGGCCGGGCAGGCCATAGAAGTACCACCACGGGATGCCGTTCTGCGCGGCGACGACGCCGGTGCCGGGTCCCAGCAGCGGTTTCAGCAGCGGGCCCGCGTCGGCGTAGCTGTACGCCTTCAAGCCGAGGAACACGATATCGACCGGGCCGATCTCGCCGGGATCGGCCGTGGCGTGCGGCTTCGCGTGGAAGTCGCCGCGCGGGCTGAGCACGGTGACGCCGCGCTCCCGCATGGCCTCCAGGTGCTTGCCGCGCGCGATCAGGTGGACCTCCGCGCCGCCGCGGTCCAGTGCCGCGCCGACGTACGCGCCGATCGCCCCGGCGCCGACGACCGCGACCTTCACCGCGCCACCAGCCCCGCCAGGTTGCGCCGCTGCACCTTGCCCGTCGGTCCCTTCGGGATCTCCGGCAGGATCGTCACCAGCGCCGGGCGCTTGAAGGCGGCCAGGCGATCCGCGCAGTGCGCGGTGAGCTCCTTAGGCGTGGCCTCGCCCTGGAGCACGACAACGGCGCCCACTTGCTCGCCGTACTTCTCGTCGGGCATCGGGTACACCGCGGCCTCGGCGACCGCGGGATGGCTGAGCAGCGCCTCCTCGACCTCGTAGGGCGAGATCTTCTCTCCTGCCCGGTTGATGAGCTCCTTCACCCGGCCGACCAGCGTAAGGTAGCCGTCCGCGCTGAGCTTGCCGACGTCGCCGGTGCGGAACCAGCCGTCGCGGAACGAGGCCGCGGTCGCCGCCGGGTTGTCGAGATACTGGTCGACGACGGACGGGCCGCGCACCGCTACCTCGCCGTCCTCCCCGGCTGGCACCGGACGCCAGTCATCGTCGAGCGGGGTGATCTCGACGCCGGTCGCCCGCCCGACCGTGCCCGGCCGGCGTTCCGCGGGCGGCAGCGGGTTCGACGACATCTGATGGGCCGCCTCCGTCATCCCGTACGCCTCCACGAGCGGGGCGCCGATCGCGTCCTCGTAGCGCCGCCACAGGACCGTGGGCAACGGCGCCGAGCAGGAGCGGACGAACCTGAGGTTGTGCCTTGGCGCCCGGGGCAGTTCGCGGGCCCGCGTGAGCAGCCGCGCGTGGATGGTCGGGACCGCCGTGTACCAGGTCGCGCCGTGGCTGGCGACGTCGTCCCAGAACGTAGACGGCCGGAACCGTGGCAGCACGACAGTGCCGCCGGTCGACAGCGTGGCCAGCACCGTGGCGACCAGGCCGTGCACGTGGAACAGCGGCATGACGCACATCGTCACGTCGTCGCCGTGCAGGCCGTAGCCCCGTGCGATCACGCCCGTCGACGCGATGAGGTTACGCTGCCGGATCGGCACGGTCTTCGGCTTGCTGGTGGTGCCGCTGGTGTGCAGCAGCAGCGCCAGCGCGCCGGGGTCGCCGGCGTCCTCGACCGGCTCGCCGGCCTCGTCGTCGACCTGCAGGAGAGCGTCCCGCATGCCCATTGAGCTGGCGGCCACCTGGGTCTCGGC
>NZ_JBARCR010000044.1:0-6138 GCF_049794275.1 Trebonia sp. | reverse complement strand
CTGGTCCACAATTTCGTGGTCGACGGCAGCCCATTGGCCCGCGGCCGTGGCGGGATCTCCGACCTGGCTGGCCAGGGCTTGCCGGGCCTGGGCGTCGACCTGCGGATCGCAGAACTCCGCCGTGTTGGCGTTGCCCGGATTGTCGGAAACGAAGAAACCGCAGGTGAGCAGCGGGTCGATGAAGTCCGAGGGCGCCGGGTAGTCCTGGAACCAGCCGTAGAACCCGACCTGCACGCGGTTGCGGGAGTCGCCGAACACGTTCCAGTACGCGTTCGGGTCGACCGGCCGCAGCGACGCCCGGTACCCGAGCACATCGAGGACCGACACCACGTACCGAGCGGTCGCCAGCGAGGGGAACGGCGTGCCTTGGTCGCTGTACAGCACCACCACCTTGTCGCCCTGCGTCCCCGACGCCTGCACGAGCCGCTCGGCCTGCGCCAGATCTGGCGCGCTCCCCGCCCCGCCCGGGCCAGGCCGGAGCGTGTACGGGCAGTACGGCTGGTAACCGGGCATCGTGGGCGGGAGGACCTGGCAGGTTGCCACCGCCGCTAGTGACCCGCCGTTGAGCGCGATCACCGTGTTTCTGTCGATTGCGTAGTTCAGCGCCTTGCGGGCCATGAGGCTGTTGAACGGAGCGATCCGGGTGTTGAGCGTGAGCGCGACCGTCGCGGCCAGCGGACCGCTGTGCAGCTGGCTGGTGTAATGCGTGGCCAGCTGGTCGACGGCGTCTGGCGGGGGAGTCAGCAGCACGTCGGCACGACCGTGCTCGACGTCGGCGACGGCCTGGCCGGGCGGGACGTCGACCCGGACGACGATCCGGTCCGGGTAGCCGCCCGGCTGGGCCTGTGGCGACCATTTGCGGAACCGCGGGTTCCTGACCAGCGTCCAGGCGTGTCCTTGAACAAACGACCCGGTCATATAGGGGCCGGTGGCGGGCAGTTGCGCGGCGCTGACCATGTGGTCAGGCGTGCCGGGAGGGACCGCGTAGGCCCACGAAAAGGCCAGCTTGTAGAGGAATTCCGGGTCGGGCGCCGTGAGGTGGAAGGTGACCATGCCCCCGGCGTCGTCGGCAACGATCCCGCGGGCGAGGTTACACGGACCGGGACTGCGCTCGCACCGGCTGACGCCCACGATGCCGTCGTACCAGCCCATGATGCCGGGATTCTGCTGCTTGTCGATCAACAGCACCCGCTCGATCGCCCGGCGGATGTCGTCCGGCCTGATCAGCGACCCAGTCGAGTACCTCAGGCCGGCCCGGAGCCGGAACGTGTAGGTCCTGCCCCCGTCGGTTGGCCGGGGCAGCGAGGTCGCGAGGTCAGGGACGAGCTGATCACCGGCCAGGCCGCTGACCCGCCGGTAGCCGACGAGCCCGTCGTTGGTCATGCTCAGCATCTGCCAGGTCAGGGTGTCATACGCGACCGCAGGATCGGTATCAAGGACGGGGTGATCCGGTGATACCTGCTGAGCGATGACGGTGAGCGTGCCGCCACGGTGGGCCGCGAGCGAGGGCAGCACCGTGGCCCACAACGCGTCCCCGGCGGCGGCCAGGTTCGTCGGCTGGTTTCCTACCGGTATGAGCTGGGTCGCGCCGGTGCTGGGATCGATCCTGGACACGGTGCCGCTGACGCCGCTGGCGACCCAGATCGCGCCGTCGGCGTAGACGACTCCGGCTGGCGCGCCGCCCACCTCGATCGTCCGCACCTGGCCGGTCCGCGGATTGACGCGCGTGACAGCGCCGCCGCCGTCCGCGACCCATACGCTGCCCGCGCCCACGGCCAGGCCGTCCGGGCTCTGGCCGACTGGGATGGCCTGCGAGATGCGGTTGGCCGTCGGATCGATGCGCAGCAGTTCGCCGGTGTCCAGGCTGGTGACCCAGACCGCGCCGTCGCCGACGGCAAGCGCGGTCGGAGCACTGCCGAGCGAAATGGTCGACACCACGACGCCGGTGGCCGCGTCGATCCTGGACACCGTGTCGCTGGTCACGTTGGCGACCCATACCGACCCGTAACCCGAGGCGATCGCGGCGGGGCCGATCCCGGCCGGAATCGCCGCGACCTGAATTCCGGATCCCGGGTTCACCTCGGAAACGGTGCCGTCGAGCTCGTTCGCGACCCAGACCTCGCCGCCGGCGACCACCACACCGGCCGGGCCGCGGCCCACTGGGATGCGATCGTTGACCTGCCCGGCCGGGTCGACCCGCAGCAGCATGTTGGCGGCGCTGTCGGTGACCCACACCGCTCCCGCTCCATAGGCGACCCCGTTCGGCCGTCCGACTCCGGTCACGACCGCGCTGAGGCGCGCCTGTCCGCCATCGATCACGCCGACCGTGTTGGGTCCCGCGGTGAGCTGGGCCCGCTCGCGAGTGGTCATGGCCACGGGCAGTGCGATCAATACGGCCAGCGCCGCGGCGACGACCGCCAGGCGCTTCGGGCCAAATAGCCTGGGCTGCCTTTTTCCCGAGACCCGCACAGTCCCGGGCGCAACCGCGGCCTGATCCGGCAGGTCGAGCGAGGCATCCTGCCGCAAGATCGCGCTCTCCAGCCGTCGCAGCGCCGGGCCTGGCTCGAGGCCGAGCTCCTCGACCAGTGTCCGGCGCGCGGCCTGGTAGGCCTCCAGCGCTTCGGCCTGGCGCCCGCTGCGGTACAGCGCGATCATCAGCTGTCCGTGCAGGCGCTCGCGCAGCGGGTGCACCGCGGCCAGCGCCGCCAGCTCGCTGGCCACGTCGGCGTGACGGCAAAGCGCCAGGTCTGAGTCGATCCGGTCTTCGATCGCGCAGAGCCGCAGCTCCTCGAGCCGGGCGGCCTCGATCTGCGGGCCGTGCCCGTTGACCAGGTCGGCGAGTGCCTGCCCGCGCCACAGTTCCAGCGCCGAGCGCAGCTTCTCCGCCGCCTGGCTGGGAGCGTTCGCGGCGAGCGCGGCCCGGCCCTGCCCGACCAGCTGCTCGAACCTGCGCGCATCCAGCTGACCCTCCGCGAGCTGGAGGCTATACGCGCCGGGCCGGGTCATCACGACGGGCCCGTCAGCCGCCGCGTCGAGCGACTTGCGCAACCGCGAGACGTACACGTCGAGGGAGTGCTGGGCGCCGACCGGAGGCTGCTCGCCCCACAGCTCATGGACAAGCACGTCACGCGGGACTGACTCATTCGCCCGCAGCAGCAAGATGACCAGCAGGGCCCGCAGCTTCGGCCCGCCAACCTCGATCAGTCGGCCGTTCGCGCTGACCTCAAGCGGTCCGAGAATCCGGTACTCGATCACGCCCAGCGCCCTCCCCCTGCTTGCTAGTGAAGCACGGATGAGGCGGAAATGGGCTGGTGAACGCCCCGCGATGTGATGTGAGCCTTTTGTGAGGTCGCGGCGCGACGATCGATTGGCAGGAAGGCTTCCACCAGTCACAAGCCGAGTCGTTGCCAGGAGCGGGCCATGACCATTCATCAGTACCTCATGCAGGCCGGCAAGGACGACGCGCGGCGGGCTGGCGAGCGAGACCGTGTGCTCCTGGAGGCGCGGCGGGCCGGCGTGACGCGCCGGCCGGGTGCCGTTCTCGCCGCACCGGCCACGCGCGGCGCCTGGCTGCTGTCGCGCTGGACGGGCCGGGCACAGGACAGGCTCGAGAAGCCGGCCAGGCCGACGGGCGAGGTGCAGCCCACCCCAGATTAAGGGCCGAGCGTGGCCCCGGCGAGCGGGGCGGCGAGGTCCGAGGGTTCCGGGCTCATCCCGGACAGGCCGCATGCGGCGAACCAGTGGCCGGTGTTCTCCGCGTCCGCGGGTCAGGAACCAGTCGCCCTTCGGGTTGCGATCACGTCGACCACCTGCGGCAGGTCAATCATGACCAGCCGCCTCTCGCGGACCAGCAACAGGTCGGAGTCGAGGAGCCAGTCGATCACCTGGATCGAGTCGTCATGCGGGGAGGCTATCAACCGCGTGGAGCGCTGGTCATTCCTGCGCGGTCTAGGCGTTGACCAGGCGAAGTGCCCCGCCAGACGATACCTCTACGTTCCTGTCGCCGCCCTCGAGGGCGCTGCCGGGAAAGTGCTCTGCCGGGACGAATTCCGGGGGGATGCTGCTTGACGTGAAGCCGGCCGTCGAGAGGCGTACCCAGTTTCCGTCACTATCGGTGTCCTGCCACACGAAGAACGTGACCCCGTTCAAGATGATGACGATGTGGTGAGCCGCGAAGTCGGGTCCCCGGCTGCACCACGGAACCCACTGCTCAGAAATGAAAGTTGACCGTCCTGGCGGGCAGGTCGCCGCAAAGACGGGATCGGGCTCCAGATTCGTAATGGTGAGAGCACTGCCCGAGTAGTTATTCACCCAGTGCAGTTCGGTGATGGCGCCCATGGCGATCAGGCGCCCGTGGCCAGAGCGGCCGGCTGCAGTACACGCCGTGAGTTATTCGTGACACGTCCGTTGAAACCCTCGCTTGAACTCCACGACAGGTTCGCCGGGAACCAGTCGTCGCGGTTAGTGGCGACGACCGAGAAATCGCCCGCGGCACACTCCACCTTTATGTCCCACTCGGCGGGGACGCTCACCCCGTACTCGGCGAGGAAGACGCGTACGTCGCTCCCGGTCGCCAGCTCCGCGCCCGGCATTTTCGCCAGGCTGCGCAGCGCATGGGGCAGCTGGCTGTTCTCAGCGAGGTCCCTGATCATTTCGTGCACGCTCAGCTCTCGCGCCGACCGGTCAATTCTCGCCCGCAGGTGGTCGATCCGCTGCTGATGAGCCTGGGCGTAGTGGCACAAGTCGGTCTGTTCGGCGTCGATGTTCATCGCGTATCCTCCACAGCCGCTGGGCTTCCACGCTGAATGGCTCAGCTGACGAAGGCGTGGAGATCCTGTGGAGGTCACGTGGAGGCGACTGGTACCTAGTAGGGCAGCTGTACTTCGTGACCTGACGAAGTGCGGGGATGCTGAGGAGCCTCGTCGAAACTGAGGAATCTGCGCGATCGTGGTTATCGCGGGTCGAGGAGGAGCCGGGTCCAGGAGCGGGCCAGCCAGTACTGGAAGCGGTCCGGGGTCCAGCCGAGGTCATTGAGGAGCAGGCCGTACAGCTGGGGCGAGTTGAAGGCCCACAAAGCGTCGCGGATGTCGTCCTGGGTAATGCCGTCGGCCAGGCAGCCTGCCCGGGTGGCCTTGAACGCGATATCGCTGGCTGCGGCGGTCATGCCGCGCATCCGCTGGGCGTCCAGTTCGGTGGTCAGTTCTTTGACGGCGGGATCGCTGGCGGACGCGGTCCAGGCGGCGAGCAGGAGGCCGCCTGCGCGCTCGGCGACCTGGCGGACGTGGGCGGCGTAGATCGCCAGCTCCTGGCGGGGGTCGGGCTCGGCGATCATCTGCTGGGCGAAGTCGCGTTCCATCATCGGCACGGGCAGGTGATCACCGGCGAGGGCGACGTCGATGGCGTGCTTGAGCAGGTTGGCCTTGGTCCCGAACGCGGCGTACAGGGTCTGCACGGCGACCTCCGCCTCGGCGGCGACCTCGGTCAGGGCGGTTGCGGTGTACCCGCGGTCGGCGAACAGCCGCGCGGCGGCGTCGATGACCCGTTGGTGATTCTGGCGGGCCTGCGCCTGGCGGCGGGCCGCGTTGTAGCGCCTCTTGACAGTCTCGGTCATTCAGATAGAGTACTACTAAATCCGATAGAGTATGACTCTAGCGAAAGGCGCGGGACATGAGCCAGCACCCCACGACCCTGACTGACCCGAAGGCGATCTGCGCGCACAGCCTCGAAATCATGGCTGACGGCGACCTGGCCGACTTCGAGGCACTGGCCCACCCCGAGGCCATCGACCGGGAGGAATCCGGCCCCCCGGCAACCCGCGGAACAGGCCCGGCGGCATTTCATGCCATCGCCCTGTGGCTGCGCGGCGCCTTCTCCGACTTGTGCTGGGACGTCCACCACATGGCCGCGGACTCAGACCTCGTCGCCATCCGCAGCACCTGGTCCGGCCGTCACGTCAGGCCGTTCGTGACCTACGACGACGCCGGGGCGGTGGCCCAGGCGATGCCGCCGACCGGCAAGACCTTCGCCGCCACCCAATCCCACTGGTTCCGCCTCGCTGACGGCAAGATCATCGAGCACTGGGCCAACCGCGACGACCTGGCCATGGCACAGCAGCTCGGCTGGATCCCGCCCAGCCCC
>NZ_JBARCR010000043.1:0-5712 GCF_049794275.1 Trebonia sp. | reverse complement strand
GGCTCGCGCAGGCCGCCGCTGCCGCCGATGCCGAGCATCCCGTCGATGATCAGGTCCGCGCGGCCGATCGCCTGCCGCGCGTCGTGTCCCGCGTCGTAGCGGGCGCCTATATCCGGGCGCGTGTCGTCGGGGCCGCGGGGCGGCGCGACCGTGACGACGCGGCCGCCGCGCGTCCTGAGGGCCGCCACGCCGCCAGGATGGATCTTCTGGCCGGCCTGGATCGCGGTCACCGCGGCGCCGCGAGCGGCGAGCAGTGCGCCCGCGTACAGCGCGTCCCCGCCGTTGTCCCCGGTGCCCGCGAGCACCGTGACCCGCGCCCCGTAGACCCCGCCTGGGCCGCCTGGGCCGCTGCTCAGCAGCTCCGCGCACACCGATGCCAGTCCCGCCGCCGCGCGCTGCATGAGCGCGCCATCGGGGACCAGCGCCATCAACGCGGCTTCCGCCGCGCGGACCTTGGCTACCTGGTAAGCGTCACGCACGCTGCCTAGTCTGCCCCGCCTTCGGCGATGACAACAGCGGTCGCCACGCCGCCGTCGTGGCTGAGCGACACGTGCCAGCGCGTCACCCCGGCGCGCGCGGCGGCGGCCGCGACCGTGCCGTAGACCCTGAGCTCGGGCTGGCCGTCCGCGCCGGTAATGATCTCGGCGTCTGTCCACACCAGGCCGTGCGGCGCACCGAGGGCCTTCGCCAGGGCCTCCTTCGCCGCGAAACGCGCCGCCAGCGACGGCAGCGGAAGGTCGCGTTCTCTCTCAGTGAACAGCCTGATGGCAAGACGTTGCGTCCGGGCTAGCCCGGACGCGAGGCGGGCGATCTCGACGACGTCGATGCCGACACCGACGATCATGCCATCGCCAGGCGTACCGCCTCCGCGAGCTGGGCCGCGACGCGCTCGGCCAATTCGCTCTCCCGCGCCTCGACCATCACCCTGATGGCCGGCTCGGTGCCGCTCGGCCGCAGCAGCACTCGCCCCTTGGTGCCCACCGCGACCTCGGCGGCGCTGACCGCGCGCTCGAGCGCCGGGTCGGCCATCGCACGGACCTTGTCGCCGCGCACGTTGATCAGGACCTGCGGGTACCTGGTCATCGCCTTCGCGGCGGCGGAGACGGGGACGCCGCTGCTGTTCACCGCGGCGAGCAGATGCAGCCCCGTCAGCACGCCGTCGCCGGTGGTGGCGTGGCCCATCTGGATGATGTGCCCGGACTGCTCGCCGCCGAGCACGTAGCCGCCGTCCCGCATGGCGGCGTACACGTACTTGTCGCCGACCGGGGTCTGGACCACGGTGATGCCGGCGTCCCGCATCGCGTCGTGGAAGCCGAGGTTGGACATCACGGTCACGACCACTGCGTCGCCCGCGAGCTGGCCGCTGCGCTTGAGCTGCGACGCGAGCACGGTGAGGATCTGGTCGCCGTCGAGCGGCGCGCCGTCGGCGTCCACGGCGAGGCAGCGGTCGGCGTCACCATCGAAGGCCAGGCCCGCGTCCGCGCCGTGCTCGGCGACCGCGGCGGCCACCGCGTCCAGGTGAGTCGATCCGACGCCGGCGTTGATGTTCTCGCCGTCCGGCGCGGCCCCGATGGCGATGACCTCGGCGCCGGCCCGGCGCAGCGCCCGCGGGCCGATGCTGTACGCCGCGCCGTGCGCGCAGTCCACGACGACGCGCAGCCCTTGCAGCGGTGGACGCCTGTCTGCCGCCACCGGCAGCGTGGCGAGCAGGTGGTCGAGGTACACCTCGTGCTTGGAGTACGCGTCGGTGACCCGGCCGAACGCGACCGGTTCAGCCGCGGCGTCCTGGACGCGGGTCTTGTCCGGCGGCGTCGCCCGCAGCAGGGCCTCGATCTCGTCCTCGGTCTCGTCAGGAAGCTTGACCCCGCCGGGGCCGAAGAACTTGATTCCGTTGTCCGGCGCCGGATTGTGGCTCGCGGACAGCACCACGCCGAAGTCCGCCTGCAGCGCGCCGGTGAGGTAGGCGACGCCAGGCGTGGGGATGACTCCGAGCCTGAGCACGTCGACGCCGGCGCTGGCCAGCCCGGCGACGACAGCTGCCTCGAGGAAGTCGCCGGACGCGCGCGAGTCACGGCCGATTACTGCCACCGGGCGGCCTGGGCGCTGAGGGCGGCCGGCGCGGTCAGCGAGCACCGGCACCGCCGCCATGGCCAGTTCCATGGCGAGCTGCGCCGTCAGCTCACGCCCGGCCACTCCTCGAACGCCGTCAGTACCGAAAATCCGGCCCATGTCAGGTATCCGGGGTCGAGGCGACGGTTAGCGCTTGGAGTACTGCGGAGCCTTGCGGGCCTTCTTGAGGCCGTACTTCTTCCGCTCCGTCACCCGGGCGTCCCTGGTAAGGAAGCCGGCCTTCTTGAGCGGCGGCCGGTTCTCCGGGTCGACAAGGATCAGCGCGCGGGCGACGCCGAGCCGCAGCGCGCCGGCCTGGCCGGTGACGCCGCCGCCGCCGATGCGCGCGAGCACGTCGAACTTGCCCTCGGCGCCGATCAGCACGAATGGCTCGCTGACGATCTGCTGGTGCACCTTGTTCGGGAAGTACGAGTCAAGGGGCCGACCGTTGATCGTCCACTGGCCGGTGCCAGGGACGATGCGGACGCGGGCGATGGCCTCCTTGCGGCGGCCGGTGCCGGCGGCATTGCCGGTGATCACCGGACGGCGCGCGACCCTGGTAGCGGCGGCCTCAGAAGACTCGCTGGTGTACTCCGACGGGGTTTCCTCGCCGCCGGAACTGTCGTCGGCGAACTCCGGGGCGGAGTTAGCCGTCTCTTCTGCGGGCGTCTCTACGCCGGTGGGCTCGGCCACGGTGCTATTCCTCACGCTTCCTTGCGGCACTACTGGGAAATCTGCCGGATCTCGTACGGCTGTGGCTGCTGCGCCCGGTGCGGGTGGTCGGGACCGGCGTAGACCTTGAGCTTGCCGAGCGTCTTGCGGCCGAGCGAGTTCTTCGGCAGCATCCCCTTGACGGCCTTCTCGACGGCTCGCTCCGGGTGCTTGGCCATCAGGTCCGCGTAGCTGACCGCGCTCAGGCCGCCCGGGTAGCCGGAGTGCCGGTAAGCCTTCTTGTCCTGCAGCTTCGAGCCGCTGAGCGCGACCTTGTCCGCGTTGACCACGATGACGAAATCGCCGGTGTCGACATGCGGCGCGAAAATGGGCTTGTGCTTGCCCCGCAGCAGCACCGCCACGTGGCTGGCCAGGCGGCCGAGCACGACGTCAGTGGCGTCGATGACATGCCACTGCCGTGTGATGTCACTGTTCTTCGGGCTGAAAGTGCGCACAGTCGTTAAGCCTTCGCATGTGGTTCGTTAGACAGGAGACCTGCCGACGGAGTCCGTCGCTCCACCCGCCCCCGCGACCGGCTCAGCGTGCGTGACGCTATGCGCCGCTCGTCGCGGATGACGCCAATGCAGCATACTGCGAATCCGTCCCGCACGCCAACGCGCGCGAATACGCCCCCGCAGGATCATTGAATTTTACCCCACCCCGAGGCCCCCGCGGCCGCGGCCGCCGTCCCGCGTTCCTGGGACACTGCTTACGATTTGGACTCTTAGGATTACAGAGCGCTGAAAGTTCTGCGACCACCCGTGCCGGGCTGGTATGGACGATAACCTCTCTCCCATGGGATACCAGGGTGAGGACGGCTCCCGCACGCGAGCGAACTCACGGCGCCAACCTCCCTGGCAGTCGTCGTCGGATCCGGGGCAGGCCGATTACGGCGACGGCCACGACGCCCACGCGCCAGACGACTCGTACGCCGGCTACGACGCGTACGACCACGGCCGCGACGGCTACGGCGACGACGGGTTCGGCCAGCCGGACGGCTACGGCGGCTCAGGGGGCTACCCGGCCCAGCCAGGCGGCTACGGCTCAGGGGGCTATCCCGCGCAAGCGGACAGCTACGGCGGCTCCGGGGGTTATCCAGCGCAGCCAGATGGCTACCGCGGCTCAGGAGGCTATCCCGCCCAGCCGGATGGCTACGGCTCAGGCGGGTACCCGGCCCAGCCGGACAGCTATGGCGGCTCAGGCGGGTACCCGGCCCAGCCGGACAGCTATAGCGGCTCAGGCGGGTACCCGGCCCAGCCGGACAGCTATAGCGGCTCAGGCGGCTACCCGGCCCAGCCAGGCGGCTACGGCTCAGGGGGCTATCCGGCGCTGGGCAACGGCGCCGAGGCTGACGACGTTGCCGGGCGCTACGCGGGCAACGACTGGTACGGCGGCCGGCCGGCCGGGGCTTCCGGCTCCGGTGCCGGTTTCGCCGATACCGGCACGTACAACCTGGATGCCCGCACCATCGACGCGTACGGCAGCGGACCGTACCCGGCAGCCAGGGAGGCAGCCGACCCGCCGGGCCTCGTGCACACCGGGGAGCAGGAGCGGTACGACGGCCAGTACGGCGCGTACGCCGGCTACCAGGACCGCGGCGAGTACCAGGACGCGCCGGGGTACGGCCCTTCCCAGGGCTTTGACCAGGGAGGCTACGGCCAAGGCTACGAGAGCCGCGACGACTACGACGACCCCTACCAGGACCGGTACGGTGACGACGGGACAGCGCCGCCCGCGGGCAAGCCCGGCAAGGGCGGCAAGGGCAGGAAGCCCCGCAAGACCGGGAAGAACCCACACGGCAAGCGCCGGCTGCTGATCGCGGGTACCGCGGTCGTGGTAGCGGGGATACTCGCGGCGGCTGGCTACGTCTTCGTGCTGAAGCCGAAGCCCTCCACGGTAACCCCCACGTCGGCCGCCCCGCTCCCGTCCCCTGGCACCGGCTCCGCGGCCACCGCCGCCTGCGTCAAGCAGTTCGGCCAGTACTGCCACATCGAGCTGCGCACCGACGATCCCGCCCCGCTGACGCTGGCCGAGCTCTTCCCGCCCGCGTTCGTGAACGAGACCGACCACGGCTCGTTCACCAGGGCGGGCACGAAGCTGGACACGACCTGCTCGAAGGCCGTCATCGGCCAGGACCTGACCAGCGCGCTGCAGGACGGCAAGTGCACGCAGGTGCTGCGCGCCAGCTACTTCTCCGGCGACGGCAAGATGATGGGCACCATCGGCGTCGCCAACCTGTCCACCACCAACGAGGCGCACCACGCGGGGAAGCTGGTCGGCAACAGCGACTTCGTCGATCCGCTGAGCACGACCACGGGCGTCACGAGCAAGCTCGGCAAGGGCACAGGGATCGTCGAGGCGGAGTACAAGGGCCACTACCTGATCATGATCTGGGCCGAGTTCACCTCGACGAACGCGCCCGCGAACAACACGCAGGATCAGCAGCTCCAGCAGTTCGGCGCCGACCTGATCGCCGGCACCGCCAACATCAGCCTGAGCCAGCGCATGCTCAACGGCCACCCCGCGACGGCCGCCAGTTAGCCGCCGGTGTCCTGGGTGACGCGCACCCGCCTGGTGAGCGTGGCGCGCGCCGCCAGCTGACCGGGCGCCGGGTAGCGCACTTCCTCCAGGCAGAGCCCGTGCGGCGGCACCACCCGGACCGCGGGGTCGCGGACCGCGGCGGCGAGGACGGCGGACGGCCACGACGGCGGACGGCTGCCCTCACCGACCGCGAGGAGCGCGCCGACAAGCGCGCGGACCATGTTGTGGCAGAAGGCGTCCGCGACCACGCAGGCGACCGCGACGCCGTCGTCGTCCCGCTGCCAGTCGAGGCGGCGCAGCGCGCGCATCGTGGTCGCGCCCTCTCTGCGCCGGCAGAAGGCGGCGAAGTCG
>NZ_JBARCR010000042.1:0-2520 GCF_049794275.1 Trebonia sp. | reverse complement strand
GGCTGAGCCGGTCGCGGGTCTGGCGCAGCCCGATCCGGCCCACCAGGCCCGGGGACAGCCAGTAAGACCGGCCGGCCGCTTGGTAGATCCCCTCGTGGATCCCGCGCACCCGGCGCTCGGCCACCTGACCGACCAGACGGGCCTCTAGCAGGCGCTTCACGTGGTAGTAGACCCGCTGCGGGGTCTGGTCGAGCTCGACCGCCACCTCGGTGCACGACCGGGGCTCGGCGAGCTGCCGCAGCACTCCGATCCGCTGCGGCTTGAGCAGGGCCTCAGCCTGCTCGATCTGGTCGAGGTAGACGACGTCCCTCATAACGAAAATCAGTCTTTACGTAAAGGAATTTTTTGTCAATGGGCTCTGGCGAGACTCGGCCCACTGGTGGCGGTCACCGACGGGGCTGGGAAGTTGACGGGGCTGGGAAGTTAGGGTTGCTGGCCGGGTGGTCGGCCCAGTGCGGCGCTCGAGATTTTCCGGCCCGCCACGTCGCTGGCGATCTCGGAGAGCTTGCGGTTGTGCTCGCGCGCGTAGCTCCTCAGCACCTTGAATGCGTCGTCCACGGTCATGGTCAGGTACTCGGCGAGCATTCCCTTGGCCTGCTCGATGACCACCCGGCTGTTCAGCGCCGCCTGCAACTGCTCGGTAAGCAGGTTGCGTTCCCGCAGCGCCCGTTCCTGGATCAGCCCGATCGCCGCCATCTCCGCCATGGCCTGGGCGATCTCCATCTCGGTGCGGGTGAAAGGCTCGTCGCTGCCGCGGAACAGGTTCAAGGCGCCGATCACGTCCGTGCGCACGCGCAGCGGGACGGCGCACATCACCTGGAAGCCCGCCCCGGAGGCTCGCGGGGCGAAGACCGGCCAGCGGGCGCGGCTGTCGGCTGCGGTGGCCTGGACGGGCCGGCCGGAGGCGAACGCGTCCAGGCACGGGCCCTGCGCGCCCTGGAGCTCGAAGAGCTCAAGCAGCCGCATCCGCTCGTCAGAGGAGGCGATCAGCCGCAGTCCGCCGCGCGGGTCGGCCAGCATGACACCGGCTGCCTCGGCCCGGAGAATCTCAACCGAGTCGGCGGACAGGCCCTGCAGGAAATCGACGATGTCAAAGTCGCTGGCCAGCGTGTCCGCCAGCCGGACAAAAGCCCGGGCCAGCACGGCCTCGTGGGTAACGTCGCCGCTCCGGTCACCCTGACTGGGATCCTCAGGCCGGGAGTGTCGCTCGGCGCCGCTGTCAGTCATCGAACCGCACCCGGCGCTGCACGACGTCCTGCGCAATGTCGTGCATCGAACGCTCGCTCGCGAACGCCGCGGCGCGCAGCCGGGCCAGCGCGTTGGCGATGGTGTCATCCAGCTGCGCGGCGATCATCCCGGTCGCCTGATGGATCACGAGCCGGTCCGTACCGGCCGTGTCCAGCAGCTCAGCCACGCCAGGGCCCCCTGCTCCGTACGGCTGGTACAGCACGGCATCCCGGGCGATGTCCGCCGCAACCAGCGCATCGGCCAGGTGTTCTTCACTGAGCATGCCCGGCCGGTCACGGCACAGGTCGAGCGTGCCGATACCGCCGGGCCCCACGGTCAACGGCAGGGAGAACTCGGCGTGCACGCCGGCCGCCAGCGCAGCCGCAGCGAAAGCCGGCCAGCGGTTCGCGGACTCGGCGGTGAGGTCTGGCAGCAGCACCGGTATCCCGGAGGCATGAGCCTGCAGGCAGGGGCCCTCACCCAGCTCCATCTGCAGCCCGGTCACCGTCGAGGCGTGCCGCCCGGCACCCGCCAGCACGCCCGCCGACTCCGCCCCCGACATCAGCACCAGCGCGCACCCCGACAGGGCCATCTCATCCACCGCGTACCTGCAGAGCCGCCGGGCCAACTCGCCCGGCTCGGCTGTGTCTGGTTCGGTCACCGCCGCCATGATGCGGGACCGCCGTTCGTCCTCCCGCACGTCGCCTCCTCTTGCCACGACGCAAGCCCCGGGATGTGTCTCCTTACCGTACTCCTCACGCAGCCGAGCCCGGGGCACGGCCCGTGGGCCTGCATCATCTGACTCGGCTGGACGTTGGCCGCGCCGTGGCTGCGTGCTAACGTCTGGTGACGGCATCGTTGCTCCAGACCCCGGCAGCGGCAGGGACTACTGCCCCCGGCGGTGACTTGAATGAGCAGGTCTGGCAACTCCGGCACCGCGACCAGCACCGGACCGGCTTACAATCCGGCCGCCGTCTCCGCACCGCGCCCGCATGACCATCGTGCCTCGCGGCCGCGTACCGGATCCGACGCCGCCAGCCCGGTCCCGCTCATCGGGATGGCTGCTTGTCATCTGCGCCGTCTGCCTTGCCATTCTGCTCGCCCGGCGGGCGGCATTGCTGTCCGCCGCTGGGGTGTGCATGGTCCAGCCCGAGAGTCGGCCAGCGCGTGGAACGCGGCAAGTCGCATCGCGCGTTCGATGAAACGCTAGCTCAGCCCGGGGCCGGGCCAGGGGACTGGCCATCCTTGGCCAGTATGAGGGGGCCTGGTACGGCAGCCGTCATCCGTGAATAA
>NZ_JBARCR010000041.1:0-3051 GCF_049794275.1 Trebonia sp. | reverse complement strand
CACGGGCTGGGCTCGCGGTCCCCGCCCTGGCCGAGGATGTCATCCATCGCCGCCCCCAAGAGCACGCTGATCTGTAGGACCACGATACGTCGGGCTGGGGGCGCGCCCTTACGGGGGAGCCTAGACGGCGCTTGGCGATGACGTTCCGCATGGGGGTCTGTCTTAGTTCGCCTGGGCCCCCGCCGGGGCCAGCGGCCAGCAGACCTCGGTCTGCCACTGGGTCGCGTCGGGGATGTCGAGGGGGTTGGCGAGGGTACCGCTCCCGCACCGGGCCGGCCCCGCCCCTGAAGACCGCAGATCCTAGAGGACACAGCGGCGGCGATTACCGGCGAAGCCGCGCATGTGGCGAGTGTCGTGGGACCGACTAGGGTTCCGTGCAATGTTAGCCAAGACGGCGCTATCGGCTACCCGGGTCATTCGTGACTTCCGCGCGGGATCACACCCAACCACTCAGCCTGGGCCAGACGGCGTGACCAGGCTCATTGACCGGAGTCACTACCAGCAGGAACTGCGAACCGTAACGGCTGCCTCGCGGGGCCCCGAGGGCAGCCATGGGCATCACGTCGCGCCGACACCTATACCTCTGCCCACGGCGGTCATGACCTCTCCGCGCCATGCCCAGGCACTCTCGGCCATGGTGGTCTAGACCTGTACGCCCCGATGTTTGCTCCGTGTTTGCTCGGATGCCCCTGTACGCCCCGGCAGCACCCGGTATCTGCAGCCAACCCTCGGATACGGGCAACCGCACAGAACGGCAGGTCACGGCACGGGCCGGCATCAGGTAACATGAGTTAAGAGAGAAAAATCGAACTGAGCAGCGGACTCTTAATCCGCGGGTTCGGGGTTCAAGTCCCTGGCGGCGCACCCGGTCTGACCTGGGGTTTTACTGCCCCAGGTTATTTTTATGTGCCCGGTTTGTCCTGGTGTTTGGGCGGTGCTCGCTCCGTGCTTACTCGGAGGTCGGATGTTGGCGGGCTGGATGACCTTCCGATTGGTCTAGACCAGTCATAAGAAACCCCTTCCGGTGTGGTTACGCAGCGCGATAATTCCAGGCAGAAGTCCCGCAGGTAGGCAGCCACCGGGGAGTGGTCCACGAGTCCGCTGGAGCTCGGCCCGCCCAGCTCGGAATTGGGTAATATCCGTGGATTGTCGATTTGGCAGACGGGACGGGCGGTAGACGATGCCACTATTCGGCCGGCGCAGCGTGCCGGAGGTTACGGTCGACAACCTAGCGGGCGACCAGGCCGCCCATCGCTTGGCCGCGGAACTGGCAGCGGGCCGGTGGCAGGAACTGCACGACTTCCTGGCGACGACACAGGACCCCGAAGACCGGTTCTTCTATGTCAATCAGCTGAGCCGTGCCCTCGGGCACCGGCCTGAATGGGTCGATGAGTGGCGTGCGGCGCGGCCCGGATCGGCGTTGCCGGCCTTGTTCAGCGGGGCGCTCTACGTGCGCAGCGCATGGGAGGCGCGGGGGGCACTGCGGGGCAAGTACGTGACCCAGGATGCGGCCCGGCTGTTTCATCAGCGGCTGGTCCTTGCCGATCGTGACCTGGCAGCGGCCGCCGAGCTCGATCGGCGGGATCCGACTCCGCATGCGGAGTCGATATGGGTTGCTTTGGGCCTTTCTCTCGGCCAGCCCGAGCTGCACCGGCGGTTCACGGAGGTTAACCGCCGCCATCCATGGCATTGCGGCGCCTACCGAGCGGTGAGCCAGGGCGGCGGGCCGAAGTGGGGCGGATCGTTCGACACCTTGTTCGGGCTGGCGCAGCAGGTGACGGACCAGGCACCGGAGGGACACAGCGTGCATGCCTTTGTGCCGACAGTTCATTTCGAGCGCTGGATTTACTTCGGCTGGGGAAAGGACGCGACTGCGGCGGACCGCCAGGGTTACTTCCGGACTCCGCATGTCCGTGAACAGATCAACCAGGCCGCGCAGAAGTCCGTTGTCTCGCCCGCCTACCAGCCCGGGCACCAGGCGATCAGCGACCGGAACATGTTCTCGATGGCCTTTTGGCTGCTGGGTGATTACCGGGCGCAGCTCGAGCAGATGATGCTGACCGGTCCAGTGATCACCAGCGTGCCGTGGAACTACCTCAGCGATCCGATCGGCTCCTACCGGGAAGCGTGGGAGGAGGCCGCGGCAGCCCTCGCAGCAGGCCGCAGGTTCCGGTGAACCTCTAGGGCATGCCGTCCAATAGCGTCACCTCATGCGACCAGCGAATATTCAATGACTCAGGCCGCCAAGCCATGTGCCGCGCCAAGGCGCGGTACGTTGCCAGAGGCAGCGCGGCCGTCGACCGCGACGGCGAAGATTGAAGGGCAGAGATCCATGCCGGCCAGCACAGAACGGATTCTCGTGTCCCACGCCGGGGCGCTACCGCGGCCTGATGCCTTGCAACGCCTCTTCGGCGCGGGCCCGGGTTTCGAGGACGCCATCGACGCGGCGCTTCCCGGCGCGGTGGCGGAGGTGGTCGACCGGCAGGCGGCCGCCGGCGTTGACATCGTCAACGACGGGGAGATCTCCAAGCGGGGACTGTTCACCGGCTACATCCGCGACCGGATGAGTGGATTCGAGGCCGAGGTCGGCGGGGACCACCCGCCGGCCAACGCCGGGGTGACGGGCCGCGACCGCAGGGACTTCCCCGGCTTCTTCGCTGCTGGCTTCGGCGGCTTCGACTTCAAGGGGGCGATGCCAGCGTCGGAGGTCACCAGCCTGGCGACGCAGTACGTGTGCACCGGGCCGCTCAGGTACGCGGGTACGGCCCTCGTCCAGGCCGACATCGACCGGCTGACGGCGGCGGCAAGCGCACATAACGTGACCGCGTTCCTGCCCGCGATCACGCCCGGCACCGTCGAGCACTGGCTGCGGAACGACTACTACCCGGATGACGAGTCGTTCCTCGGCGCGATCGCCGACGTGCTGCACGAGGAGTACACGGCGATCACGGACGCCGGGCTGCTGCTGCAACTGGACGACCCGGACCTGCCCGACGGGTGGCAGATGTTCCCCGACATGACGGTGCCCGAGTACCGGCGGTACGCCGCGCT
>NZ_JBARCR010000040.1:0-1971 GCF_049794275.1 Trebonia sp. | reverse complement strand
GGCGCACCCCGCAGGAATCAGCCCAGCGCTCCGGGAGGCCCCGGAGGCCGGGACGATGGCTTCCGCGCCGGGCAGCGCCGCACCGGGCGGACCCCCGGGGTCCCGGGTGATCAGCTCAGAAGCCGGCGGCCGCCGGCGTTCCGCTGGCTCGGCTCGCTGTCCACCCGCGGCGCGGTCTCCATCTTGCTGGCCGCCGCCCTGCTCGGCGTGATCGGCACGGCGCTGACCGGCAGGGAGCCGGGCTTCTGGCTTGGATTCTGCACGGTCGTGGGTTCGATCATCGCGGCTCTCGCCATCCGGCGTCGCCGGCTCTACGTGCTCATTCCGCTCCCGGCGCTGGTCCTCTTCTTCGGCGCCGCGGTCACCGGGGCCATCCACGACCGTGGCGTGGACACCTCGACGACGGAAATCGGCGTCAACTTCCTGCAGTGGATCGCCAACGTCTTCTTCGCCATGGGCGCCGCGACCATCCTTGTGCTGGTGATCGCCGGCGGCCGCTGGCTTCTTTCGAGGCAACTCGTCGCCGGCCAGTTCCCGATGTCCGGCGGCGCCGCAGGCAACGTCGCCCGTCCGCGCCCCGGGCCCAGCCCGCGCCCCGCCGCTCCCAGCCCCGGCCGCGAAGCCAGCGACGAACAGGGCGCCGATGCTCGCTGGAACGGCCGCGGCCTGCGCCCGACTCGCGACCAGCGAGGTGGCCGGCCAGGCGCGGGTGACCAGCGCGCCAACGGTGACCGCTGGAGCAGCAACGGCAGCGGGCGTGGCGACCGCCCCTCATGGACTCCCCGCGACCAGCGGGATCCGCGCACCTCCCGTGACGACCGCCGCCCCACGTACTGACGCGCTAGAGCTTTTCCAGGGGGGCGTAGCGGAGTACCAGGTGCTTGACGCCGTACTCGCCGCCGAAGTCGATCTTGGCTTCGGCCTGGTCGCCGTAGCCGTCGGCGGACACCACCGTGCCGAGGCCGAACTTGTCGTGCGTCACCCGGTCGCCAGGCGCCAGCGCGGGGACGGTCCGGTTGCCGACCGTCGTCACGCCCGGGCGGGTGGCCATCCGCTCGGAAGCCGGCGCGGAAGCCGCGGCCGCCGCCAGGGCGTCGCGCCGCCATTCGATCAGCGACGCGGGGATCTCGGACAAGAACCGGGACGGGGTGTGGAAAGACGGCCGTCCCCACCAGTTACGGGCCGCTGCCCGCGTCAGGTACAGCCGCTCCTTCGCGCGGGTGATCCCCACGTAGGCGAGCCGCCGTTCCTCCTCGAGCTCCCGCTGGTTGGTCAGCGACCTGGCGTGCGGGAACACCTCTTCCTCCATGCCGGTGAGGAACACCACGGGGAACTCCAGGCCCTTGGCCGTGTGCAGCGTCATCAGCGTCACCATGCCGCCGTGGTCCTCGCCGTCGGGGATCTCGTCCGCGTCGGCGACGAGCGCCACCCGCTCGAGGAAGTCCGCGAGCGTGCCGTCCGCCCGTGCTTGGGATGACTGTGAGGCGTCGAACTCGCGCGCCACCGACACCATTTCCTGCAGGTTCTCCACCCGGGTGGCGTCCTGCAGGTCCGGCGAGGTCTCCAGCGAGGCCTGGTAGCCGGTCCTGTCGAGCACCGCCTCGACGAGCTCGGCCACCGGGCCTCCCGTCGCGGCCTGCTCCCGCAGGTCGCCGGTCAGCGCGTTGAATCCGGCGATCGCCGCTGCCGACCTCGCGGCGAGACCAGGCACCTCGGACGGAGAGCGCAGCGCCTCGGCGAACGTGATGCGCTCGCGAGCGGCGTACGCCGCGACATACTCTTCCGCGCGGTCCCCGATGCCGCGCTTCGGCACGTTGAGCACCCGGCGCAGCGACACCTCGTCCGCCGGGTTGGCGATCAGCCGCAGGTAGGCCAGCAGGTCGCGGACCTCGCGCCGCTCGTAGAACCGGACACCGCCGACCACCCGGTACGGCAGCCCGACCCGGATGAACACTTCCTCGAAGACACGGG
>NZ_JBARCR010000039.1:0-2636 GCF_049794275.1 Trebonia sp. | reverse complement strand
GCCACGCAGCGCGGCGCCGAGCTCGCCGCTGTCCGCGTAGTCCTGCCAGCGGGCGAGCACCTCGCCGCGCAGCAGCTGGGCGTTCCTCGTGCTCTGGTCGAACTCCTTGAGCGCGGTGCCGTAGGCGGCCTCGGCCTCGTAGCGGAGCCTGGTGCGCAGGCTCACCTGGGCGTCGACGTGGGCCGCGAGCCGCGGCACCCGGAACTTGAACGTGTCGAGAACGCCGGCCATCGTCTGGGTGAGCACCGCGACCCGCCTGTCGGAGTACTGCGCGGTCTCGGTCAGCCAGTCCTTCACCGGCTGCAGGACGTCGATCGGCAGCATGCCGTCCACGATGCCGGTCTCCGGGATCACGAACCGCTTGCCAGGGACGATGCCGTTCGCGGCGAGCATGGCGTCGAAGTGGGTGACGAGCTCGGTGCGGTGGGCGGGCGGCACGCGGGACAGGATGACGCCGAGGGCGGCGCCGCGCTCCCTGGCGTGCTGCAGGATCTCCCACACCGGCGCGTCCGCGTACCGGCTGGCGCTGGTCATGAACAGCCACAGGTCGGACGCGTCGAGGAACTGGTAGGCGAAGTCGTAGTGCGCCCGCACCACGGAGTCGATGTCGGGGGTGTCGAGCAGCGCGACGCCCTTGGTCATGCTCTCGCTGGCGGCGAGCACGAGCAGCCCGTCGCGGCCCGGCCTGGCCAGCCCCTCCTGGCGGACGCGCGGCAGCGTGGGCAGGAACATGTTCTCCGCGAACCAGCCGATGTCGTCGGGGTGGCAGGCGAGCACCGGGGAGTTGGTGGTCGGCCGCCTGATGCCGGTGAGGCTCACCTGCGTGCCGACGATGCTGTTCACCAGCGTGGACTTGCCGGCGCCTGTCGAGCCGACGAGCGCGACCAGGATCGGCGCCGCGCTCTGGCGGACCCGCGGCAGCAGGTAGTCGTCGATCTGGCTGAGCAGCTTGGCGCGTTCCGCCTCCACGTCGGTGGCACCCGGGAGGTCAAAGACCAGCGGAATAGCGGAGATCCGCTTCCTGAGGTTGAGCAGGGTAGCCTCAAGCAGCCGCGCGTCCACCCGGACCCGCGACTCATGCCAGGAGCTGGTCACGCCTGGCTGATACCCGGCCGATGCGGGCTGGCCACCACCTCGTGGCGCCAATTCCTCACCGGGCACCTGGTTTTCGCCCATTTCGTCGTCCGGCGCCGCCATGGAATTGACAATATCCGCGTCGTGCGCCTGGTTTGACAGATCTGCCTGCTGTGCCGGTTGTGGCTGGCCTAGTTGGTGGGCTTGTTGGGCCTGGTCTGGCTGCTGGTCGTGCTCTGCTTCAGATGCGCGCCACGCTATTCCGGGCGACGGCGATTCTTCCGCCGTCCCGCCCTTTCCTTCCATTCGTCCCGCCTGCTTTTATGCTCGTTAATTTTTCTCCGCCAGCGGGGGCACTAGCGAAGAGACGCCGCCCGACCGTAACCGGCGAGTTGTGGCCTGGCTGTGGCCGGCTAGCCGCCGTGCGAGGCCGGCGAGTTCGGTCGCGATGGTTACCACGCCGCCGATAACCACGACGGCCGGAGGCCGGATCTCCTCGTCTGCGACATGCCTTTCGACTTGATCAAGCGTTGAGTAAATTGTGCGCTGCGTGGGCATGGTACCGTCCGCGATTACCGAAACCGGGCAGTTTCCCTGTCGTCCATACCTGATGAGCGTCCGCGCCACGTCCCCAAGGCGTTCCAGGGCCATCAGCAGCACCAATGTTCCGTCGGTTTTCGCTAGTCCTACCCAGTCCACCGTGGACCGCTCATCCCCAGGCGGGACGTGGACGGATATCACGTGAAAATCCTGCGCGGTGCCCCGGTGGGTCACCGGCACGCCCGCCGCGGTCGGCACCCCGACCGCGCTGCTGACCCCGGGCACCACCGTCACCGGCACGCCAGCCCGCAGGCAGGCCAGCATCTCCTCACCGCCGCGGCCGAACACGAACGGGTCCCCGCCCTTGAGCCGCACCACGAAACGGCCCTGGAGCGCGTTCGTGACCAGCGCGTCGTTGATCTCGTCCTGCGACATAGCCCGCTTATACGGGACCTTGCCCGCGTCGATGACCGTCACGTCGGGCGGCAGCTCGGCGAGCAGCTCACGAGGCGCCAGCCGGTCGGTGACGACGACGTCGGCCTCGGCCAGCAGCTGCCTGCCTTTGACGGTGATCAGGCCTGGATCCCCGGGACCGCCGCCCACGAGCGCCACCCCGCTGGCGCGCCGCCGGTAGTGCCTGGCGGTGATCACGCCGGACTGAAGCCCGGTCGTAACGGCGTCGCGGATCGCCGCGCTGCGCCGCGGATCGCCGCTCAGCACCCCGACGCTGATGTCGTCCGCGGTGCCGGTGGCGGGCGTCCAGGCCGTGGACTCACTGGCGTCGTCCGCCCGGACGCACCAGATGCGGTTCTTTTCCGCCTCTTCGGCGACCCTGGCGTTGACCTGCGCCTCCGCCGGGCCCGCGCAGGCGCAGACCAGCCAGGCGCCGTCACAGTCGCCAGGCCGGTACTCGCGTTTGCGCCAGTCGACGCGGCCCGCGGCGGCGAGCTCCTCGAGAGCGGGCGTGGCCTCCGGCGAGATGAGCAGCACGTCCGCGCCGACCGCGAGCAGCCGCGGCACCC
>NZ_JBARCR010000038.1:0-2006 GCF_049794275.1 Trebonia sp. | reverse complement strand
ACCCGGCTGAGCTCCGCGACCGACAGCAGCGTGACCAGCCCCGCGGCCAGCAGCAGCGCGGACTCCGCCGAGGTGTTCCACACGGATGCGGCGTACCCGATCACCAGCGACGCGATCGCGGCGAGCCGCCGCCCGCGCAGCACCGCGGTGAAGAACGCGACGATCAGGCCGAGCCACGCGGCTCGCGCGCCGAGCGCGGTCGCGCCGAGCGTCGTCCCGAGGACGACCGCCAGCACCGCGCCCGGGTACCGTCTGCGCGCGAGCAGCGCCAGTCCGCCGGTGACGAGCAGGATTATCCCGAACGTACCGGGCCGGCTCTCCTTCGCACCGTGCCAGTGCGGGGCGGCGAGCGACGCGGCAAGTTCCACGCCGATCACCAGCGCCGCGAGCGCCGTATCGGCTGCCCGCTGTCGTGCCGTGGTAGTCATCGCATTCCCGACGCTACCCGCGGGCCGCGCCGGGTGTCGTCGTCCTGGGGTTGACTTTCCGCGCCCAGGGATACTCCACAGGGACGATGCGATCCTGCCCGCCGCCCCGACGACGGCAGCGGGCCGCGGGCCGCAGGCTTGCTCCCATGGCAACTATCCAGATACGCGGGCTCGTCAAGCGGTTCGGCCCGGTGACCGCGGTGAACGGCCTCAGCTTCGACGTCACGCCGGGCACCGTGACCGGCTTCCTCGGCCCGAATGGCGCCGGCAAGACCACCACCCTCCGCATCCTTCTCGGCCTGGTGTCCGCCGACGCGGGCACCGCCACCATCGACGGTCTGTCCTACCGTGAGCTGCCCGAGCCGCTGCACCAGGCCGGCGCCGTGCTCGAGGCGGCTGGCTTCCACCCGGGCCGGACTGCCCGCGCGCAGCTGCGGATCCAGGCGCTGGCCGCGGACGCCGACGCGTCCAGGATCGAGGACGTCCTCGACCTGACGGGGCTCACCGCCGCGGCGGACCGCCGGATCGGCGGGTTCTCGCTCGGCATGCGGCAGCGGCTCAGCCTGGCCGCCGCGCTGCTCGCCGACCCGGAGGTGCTGATCCTCGACGAGCCGGCCAACGGGCTCGACCCGGAGGGCGTCCGCTGGCTGCGCGGACTGCTGCGCGGGTTCGCCGCGGAAGGCGGCACCGTGCTGGTGTCCAGCCACCTGCTCGCCGAGGTCGCGCAGACCGTCGACTCGGTGGTGATCATCAACAGCGGCCGCCTGGTCGCGCAGGGCCCGGTGGCCGAGCTGACCGCCGGCGGGGCGGGCCTCGAAGAAACCTTCTTCCAGCTGACCGGGGAGGCATCCCGATGACCGAGCTCGTTTTTCCTGTCGCCGCGCCGCGGGCACGGCGAGGCGGGTTCGCCCGCGTTGTCCGCGTCGAACTGCTCAAGCTGACGAGCACCCGGCTTGGCTACGGGCTGCTCGCCGTGGTGGCCGGGCTCACCCCGGTGTGGACGTCGATCGCGGCGTCCCGAGCGGGCAGCGGCAGCGGTGGCCCCGCGCCGCTGTACACCGCCGCGGGGCAGACCACGATCATCGCCGGGGGCGTGTGGAGCATGATCATCGCCATGGTGCTCGGCGTGACGATATCCAGCGGCGAGTTCCGGCATCACACCGCGACGAACACCTACCTGGCGGTGCCCGACCGCAACCGGGTGCTGGCCGCCAAGGCCGTGGTCGGGGCGATAGGCGGCGCGGTCTACGGCATCGCCGGGTTCGTCACGGCGCTGGCGGTCGGCCTGTCATTCACCGCCGCCCACGGCTACCGGCTGGTCATCGGCGCGGGCACGCTCGCTGACTGGGGCATCGGCCGCGTGGTGGGCACGGCGCTGCTCGGCGTGCTCGGCGTGGTCGTGGGCTCGCTGGTGCGCTCCCAGCTCGCCGGGGTGGTCGGCGTCTTCGTGTGGGCGCTGCTGCTCGAATCGCTGATCGGCGGGCTGTTCGGCGCGGCCCGGCCGTACCTGCCCTACACGGCCGCGACCTCGCTGGCCGGCACGCCGCTGGGCGAGGCCGGCTTCAGCCCGGCCAGCGG
>NZ_JBARCR010000037.1:0-3320 GCF_049794275.1 Trebonia sp. | reverse complement strand
CGGTCCCGTCGATGAAGACGGCGAACCTCTCCGGCGGCAACCAGCAGAAGCTCATGTTCGCCCGCTGGATGCTCCGCGGCCCGCGGGTGCTGATCCTCGACGAGCCCACGCGCGGCGTCGACGTCGCGGCGCGGGCGGCGATCCACCGCCTGATCAACAACCTGGCGGCGGAGGGGAGCGCCGTCTTGCTGATCTCGTCGGAGATAGAGGAGGTGCTCGGGCTCGCCCATCGCGTGCTCGTGATGCGCCGCGGCTCGATCACTCGTGAGTTCGGCGCGGACCCGCCGTTGGATGCCGTGATGGAGGCCGCGTTCGGCCTCGGAGGGAGAACGATCGAATGACCGTGCAGCCGTCCGGGCCGCTGGCCGGGGATCCGGTCCCAGCCGGGGACCCCGCCGGGGCGGACGGGATCGCCGTTCCGCGCGTGCGCTCCCGCCGGATCAAGGCCGAGCACATCCGCGACTACGGCATCGTCGTCTTCGCCGTCGCGCTCTTCTGCTACTTCACTGTCGCGTCGCCCGACTTCCTCACCTGGCAGAACCTCCTCAACCTCGTCTTCCAGAACGCGACCCTCGGCATCGCCGCCTGCGCCGTCACCTACACGATCATCGCCGGCAACTTCGACCTCTCGCTCGGGGCGATCTTCGTACTGAGCGAGGTGCTTGGCGCGTGGGCTGCCGTCCACTGGGGCGTATGGTGGGCGTTCCCCGTCGCGATCGGTTCCGGCTTGGCGATGGGGCTCATCAACGGGCTGCTGGTGACGAAGCTGCGCGTGAACGCGTTCCTCGCCACGCTCGCGAGCGCCCTCACGTTCGGCGGCATCGCCGTCGGCGTGACCAGCGGAGGCCTGCTGATCACCCCGCCGGCCAGAGTCTTCACGTTCCTCGGTCAGCACCGGGCCGGGGGCATCCAGTATCCGGTCATCATCTTCGTCCTCGTCGCGATCGTTCTCCAGCTCGTGCTGGCCTACACCGTTTTCGGCCGCCACCTCTACGGCGTCGGCGACAACCGCAATGCGGCCCGGCTGTCGGGCCTCAAAGTGGACCGGATCGTGATCCTCACCTTCGTGATCACCGGTGCCGCCTGCGGCCTCGCCGGCCTGCTCGACTCGTCGATGACCGGGTCGGGGTCGAGCGACACGAGCGGCCTTGGCGGCTCGCTGGCGTTGCTCGCGATCGCCGGCGTGGCACTCGGCGGCACCAGCATCTTCGGCGGCGTCGGCTCGGTCTGGCGCACGGTCCTCGGCGTGATGATCCTGGCCATGATCACGAACGGCTTCGACCTGCTCGCCGTCCCGGACTACTGGCAGGACATCGTCCGCGGGATCCTGATCGTCATCGCGGTCGCGATCAGCTTCGTCGTCGATAGACGTTGAGGCCACCGTGACGGAGCTGAATGACGCCCTCGCGGCGAACCTGTCCCTGACCCTGCTTGACGGGGCCGATATGACCACGCTCTTCTCCCCGGTGACGATCGCCGGGCTGAGACTCCGCAACCGCTTCGTCATGTCGCCGATGACCCGGGCGTTCTCACCGGACGGCGTGCCGGGGGAGAACGTCGCCGCCTACTACGCCCGCCGCGCGGAGTCGCTCGGCATCGTCATGACCGAGGGCAGCTACGTCAACGAGTCGGCGGGCGGCTTCGACAACGTGCCGCGGCTGTTCGGTGACGACGCCCTGGCCGCCTGGCGGAGGGTGACCGACGGCGTGCACGCCGTGGGCGGGTTCATCTTCTCGCAGCTATGGCACATCGGCGCGCAGCGCGACGCGGGCGCCGGCCCGTATCCCGATTCCCCCATGATCTCCCCATCCGGCATCAACTGCGACGGCCAGGTCGTCGGCGAGCCTGCCACCAGCGCGCAGCTGGAAGAGACCGTGGAGGACTTCGCCCGGGCGGCGGTCTTCGCCAAGGCGGCCGGTTTCGACGGCGTCGACCTGCACGGCGCGCACGGCTACCTGCTCGACCAGTTCCACTGGCCGGTCACCAACCGGCGCACCGACGCCTACGGCGGGGACATGGCCGGCCGGGTCCGGCTGTCGGCCGAGATCGCCGCCGCCGTCCGCGCGGCGGTCGGCCCGGAGTTCCCGGTCGACTTCCGGTTCTCCCAGTGGAAGGGCAACGACTTCGACGCCAGGATCGCCGAGAGCCCGAGGGAACTCGAGGCGTTCCTCACCCCGCTCGTCGAGGCGGGCGTGTCCATGTTCCACGCCTCCACCCGCCGCTACTGGATGCCCGCCTTCGACGGCTCCGGCCGCACCCTGGCCGGCTGGACCAGGCACCTGAGCGGCAGGCCAGTCATCGGGATCGGCTCGGTAGGAGTCGGCGCCCCGTTCATGTCCATCACCGACGACGCCAGCTCAGGCCGGGCGCCCAGCCTGTCGCTCGCGCCGCTCGCCGACCTGGTGAACCGGGGGGAGTTCGACCTGGTGGCGATGGGCCGCGCCAGCCTCGCCGACCCGCACTGGGCCGTCAAGGTGTCCTCGGGCCGGCTGTCCGAGATCCGCCCCTATAACAAGTCCGCCGACGCATTCCTCTACTAGGGCTGGCCTCTACTAGGGCTGGTAGGAGCCGGGAAGCCAGGCGCGGGTGGTGACGCCGATCGCGTTCCAGGCGTTGATGGTGACGATGAGGGCGAGCAGTGCGGCGACCTCGCCAGGCTCGAACTGGGCCGCGACCGCGTCGTAAGCGGCGGCCGGCACGTGCTCGCCGGCCAGCAGGGTCACGTCCTCGGTGAAGGCCAGCGCCGCGCGCTCCCTTTCGGTGAAGAAGGGGGTCTCCCGCCAGGCCGGCAGCGCGTAGAGGCGGTGCTCGGCTTCCCCGGCCGCGCGAGCGTCCTTGGTGTGCATGTCGATGCAGTAGGCGCACCCGTTGAGCTGGGAAGCCCGGACGCGGATCAGTTCCCGCAGCAGCGGGTCGATGCCGGCCTGGTCCAGTTCTTTGGTCGCGGCGCGGTCGAGATGGCCCATCGCGCGGGCGAACCCCGCGGCTTGCGTGTCGAAGTCGAGCCTGA
The DNA here is from genome assembly GCF_049794275.1 of Trebonia sp. NCBI lineage: Bacteria > Bacillati > Actinomycetota > Actinomycetes > Streptosporangiales > Treboniaceae > Trebonia > Trebonia sp. The sequence goes on along the minus strand of NZ_JBARCR010000037.1, from coordinate 310 downwards.
CCGGAATCTGCGATGTGCTGCTGGCGCTGGTGCCAGTCTCAGTTGCTGTCATGACACTGACGCTATGCCGCAAGCGGCCCACGAGTAAGTGCCACTTTACGGGTTAGAACGCGGGCCATTACTGATCCCGGATCGCCGCGACGAGCCGCGCGAGTGCGGTGGTGTAACCGTGTTCTGGCGGGGTGGCGTAGCCGATGACCAGTGCGGGTCCGCGGGTGTGCTCGCGGAGCGCGTACCCGCCCAGCCCTTCGATGGCCACACCGCGGGCGGCGGCGCGCGCGACAACCTGTTCTTCCCGCTGGCCAGGGCC
>NZ_JBARCR010000036.1:0-1618 GCF_049794275.1 Trebonia sp. | reverse complement strand
CGGCGGGCGCGCTCGCCGTCGCCGCGCTGGTCGCGCTGCCGCTTGTCTTGCTGGCCGCCCCGGCCTTCGGCGCGGTCGGCACCGGCCACCACACGCACTCTGCCGCGTACACGGAGCGGGGCGCCCGGTAACTTCATACCCCTCGGGGGTATAGTGAGCGGCATGCACGCCATCATGCATGCCCTCGCCATCACCGCGTCGATGACCTGGGTGATCACCTGGGCGCTCATCCTCGGGTTCACGCTGGCCGCCATCGTGCAGGCCGTGGTGCCCAAATCGGTGATCGTCCGGCTGCTTGGCGACGACCGGCCGCGCACGCTGGCGGTGGCGACGGCCTTCGGGGCGGCCTCCTCGTCGTGCTCCTACGCCGCGGTCGCGCTGGCCAGATCGCTGTTCAGGAAGGGCGCCGGCTTCACCGCCGCGATCGCGTTCGAGATCGCCTCGACGAACCTGGTCATCGAGCTCGGCGTGATCCTGGCGCTGCTGATGGGCTGGCAGTTCACTGCCGCCGAGTTCACCGGCGGCCCCATCATGATCGTGATCGTCGCGGTGCTGTTCCGGCTGTTCCTGACCAGCCGGCTGCTTGGCGAGGCGCGCACCCAGGCCGACCGCGGGATCGCCGGGTCGATGGAGGGCCACGCCGCGATGGACATGTCCGTTGGCGGCTCCGGGTCGATCACGCGGCGGCTGCTGTCCAGGGACGGCTTCACCGGGGTCTCCCACGTGTTCGTCATGGAGTGGGCCGCGATCCTCAGGGACCTGGTGATCGGCCTCCTGGTCGCGGGCGCGATCGCCGCCTGGGTGCCCGACTCGTTCTGGCAGGGCTTCTTCTTCGCCGGCCACCCGCTGGCCGCGAAGCTGTGGGGCCCGCTGATCGGCCCGGTCGTCGCGATCATCTCGTTCGTCTGCTCGATCGGCAACGTACCGCTGGCCGTGGTGCTGTGGAAGGGCGGGATCAGTTTCGGCGGCGTGATCGCCTTCATCTTCGCCGACCTGATCATCGCCCCGATCCTGAACATCTACCGCAAGTACTACGGGGCGCGGATGGCCGCGTTCCTGCTCGGCACGCTGTTCGCCGCCATGGCGGCGGCCGGGTACGTGATCGAGCTGGTCTTCGGCGGGCTGGGGCTGGTGCCCGACAGGTCCGCCGCGCACATCCCCGACCAAGGCGTGTCGCTGAACTACACGACCTGGCTGAACATCGTGTTCCTGCTGCTCGCCGCCGTGCTGGTCGTCAGGTTCGTGCGGACCGGCGGAATTCCGATGCTCCGCATGATGAACGGTGCGCCTGATGACGACCACGCCGGACATGGCGAGCACGCCGGGCACGATCACCGCGCCCACCACCAGGCGACCTGACGCTCTCGGGCAGTAGAGCTGGCATCCGCCGGGTATCGTGTTACCCCCAGCGCGGTCAGCTGCCCGGGGCGGGAGAATCGCAGCACAGGTCCGGTGCGGGCAGGAGTGGGCGCCAAGTGAGAACGGTGTGGTTGTGTGTTCGGGCGGGGCTGCGCCAGGACTGGCGCGGCCTCGCGCTGCTGACGCTGATCACGGCCGTGATGGGGGCAGTGGTGCTCACTGCGCTGGCGGGGGCGCACCGGACCGACAGAGCGGTCGC
>NZ_JBARCR010000035.1:0-5981 GCF_049794275.1 Trebonia sp. | reverse complement strand
CTGGGCCACGTCCCGCCGCCGACCGGAAGCCCGATCGGCGTGTCCACCTTAGCGCATCCCGGGCGCCACCAGGAAACGACGGCCGGCCCGCGCCGCCCTCTCCGTGGCGAGCCTTCAGGAAGCAGTCACGCGCCGCGGTTAGCATCGGGCAACGAAGGTCACGCGCCGCGCGTTCACCCCACAGGGGCCAAAGGGGAGGGAAACACATGGTCTGGCGGACACCGGACGGCAGCACAGCGGACGACGTCCCTGGTTACACCCGCCCGCTGCCCGAGCCCACCCGGCAGCCAGTGCAGCCAGGCCAGCCAGGGCAGCCAGGCCAGCCGCCGAGCCTCCAGCGGCCGCCCCGCAGCCGCAGCCGCAAGCGCCGCTACCTCAAGCGCGCCGCCATCACCCTGGTCACTCTCGCAGTCGTGCTCGCCCTCGCCGCTGGCGTGCTCTACATAGTCACCCCGTCGGCGGGCGAGGCCACCACGCTCGCGCAGCAGCAGGCCCGCCAGCACGGCATCGCCTACCCTGGCCCGAACGTCCCGGGCAACTTCGCCCGCCCCCTCGTCGCCACCGAAGACCACCGCTTCTACTCGGAGCCAGGCATCGACCTGTTCGCCGTGGGCCGCGTCATCCAGGCCAAGCTCACCGGCGGCCAGGACCAGGGCGGCGCCACGCTCGAGCAGCAGCTCGCCAAGATGCTCTACACCCCGGCCAAGAGCAGCCTGAGCGCCGAACTCGAGCAGGTCACTCTCGCGATCAAGCTGAACAACGCCTACAGCAAGCAGCAGATCCTGCGGCTCTACGCGGAGGTCGCCTACTACGGCCACGGGTACTACGGCCTGGAGCAGGCGAGCTGCGGCTACTTCGGCCGCCCGGCGAGCGAGCTGACCGTCGTCCAGGGCGCGATGCTCGCCGGCGTCGTCAACGCCCCGAGCATGGACGACCCGATCAACGACCCCGCCAACGCCCGCGCCCGGCTGACGCACGTCATCGACCGCATGGTCGCGGTCGGCTATCTCACCAGGACTCAGGCGAACAACGCGCTTGCCACGCCGCTCGGCATCGTGCCTCGCGACCAGGCGGGCTGCTAAGCCCGCAAAACCAGAAAGTCAGCGCCCGGACGTCTCAGGCTCCAGCTGCTCCGCGGAGGCCGGCGCGGCCGGCGTGCGGAACACGAACCTGCGGTACGTGAACAGGCGGAACATCGTCCCGATCCCGATGCCGATGATCGTCGCGATGTTGTACGAGAGCCGGTCGCCGTGGCCCAGTCCGTGCACGACGAAGTAGACGATGCCGACCTGGATGAAGATCCCGACCACGTTCAGCGCGACGAACAGCGCGGTCTCCTGGCCAAGGCCACCGCCCTTGCGGTGCTTGAACGCCCAGTGCCTGTTCCCGACGAACGTGACGAGGGTGGCGACGGTGTACGCGATGACGACCGCGGTGACCGCCCCGACCCCGTGCCCCGGGTACAGGGCGTTCTGCACGCCTAGCTGGACGACGAAGCCGATCGCTCCCACGACGCCGAACTTCGCGACCTCGTGGACCAGCACCTGAAACCGGATGTATGTGTCGCGGATCAGACTCAACTGGCTCAATCCTCTCGCCTGTACCCCGTCGCGCCACCTGTCGCGGCTGGTCTCCGTACTTTACCTGCCAAGCACTGCTGCCCGGCGGACGGGCCGGAAAACCGTTCGGAATCCGACACGACGCCCGGTATTCTCGCTCGGGTGCCTGAGGTACTGGTGCACGCCCGAGGCCTTACGAAGCGGTTCGGCAGCTTCACCGCGGTGGACGGGATCGACTTCGACCTGTACCGGGGCGAAGCCTTCGGATTCCTCGGCCCCAACGGCGCCGGGAAATCCTCCACAATGCGGATGATCGGCTGTGTCTCCCCGCCGACACAGGGCGAGCTTACCATTTTCGGTGCGGACCCCGTGCGTGACGGGGCCGCTATCAGGGCCAGATTGGGGGTTGTCCCCCAAGACGACACCCTCGACGTCGAGCTGACGGTCCGCGAGAACCTGCTCGTCTACGGCCGCTATTTCGGCCTGCCGCGCGCCGTCATCAGGGAGCGCACTGCGCAGCTGCTGGACTTTGTTCAGCTCACCGACCGGGCCGGCGACCTGGTGGACCCGCTGTCCGGCGGCATGAAGCGCCGCCTGACGATCGCCAGGAGCCTGATCAACGACCCGGACATCCTCATCCTCGACGAGCCGACGACCGGCCTGGACCCGCAGGCAAGGCACGTGGTGTGGGACCGGCTGTTCCGCCTCAAGCAGCGCGGCGTCACCCTCATCCTCACCACGCACTACATGGACGAGGCCGAGCAGCTGTGCGACCGCCTCGTGGTCATGGACCACGCCACGATCGTCGCCGAAGGCGCCCCCCGCGAGCTCATCGAGCGCTACTCCACCCCTGAGGTGCTTGAGCTGAGGTTCGACCCGGCGCTGCACGAGCAGGCCGCTGAGAAGATCCAAGACCTTTCTTCCGAACGTACGGAGGTGCTTGCCGACCGCATCCTCCTCTACGTGACGGATGGCGACGCGGCGCTGTCACGGGTTCTGCAGGCCGGGCTTGAGCCGCTGACCCAGATCGTGCGCCGCTCCACGCTCGAGGACGTGTTCCTCTACCTGACCGGCCGCCAGCTGGTGGACTGATGGCTGTAGATTCGGCGATCTCCGCCCGGCGGGCGGCGATCGCGCCCATGCCGGGCTGGTGGCAGCTGTCCCTCCGCGCGTTCCGCTGCTGGCTGACCACCTACCGGCGGCTGTGGCGGTCCTCAGTCTGGTCGTCGTTCCTCGGGCCGGTGTTCTACCTCGCCGCGATGGGCTACGGCCTCGGCTCGCTGGTGGACAAGAACGGCACGGCGAGCCTCGGCGGGGTGCCGTACGTGGTGTTCGTCGCGCCGGCGATCCTCGCCTTCCAGGCGATGAACACGGGGATCAGCAACGCCTCGTTCCCGGTGTACAGCTCGGTGCACTGGAGCCGGATCTACCTGGCCGCTCAGGCCACGCAGCTGCGGCCCGCGGACATCTACCGCGGGCACGTGATGTTCATCACGATGCGAGTGGCGATGAACTCCGCGTGCTTCATCGTGGTGATGGCGGCCTTCGGCACGATCCGCTCGGCGTGGGCCGCGCTGCTGCTGCCCGTGGCGGCGCTCACCGGGCTGGCGTTCGCGGCCCCGGTCGCCGCCTGGTCGGTGACGCTGGACAAGGACTACCCGATGAACTACGTGTTCCGGTTCGGCGCCGTCCCGATGATGCTGTTCTCCGGCACGTTCTTCCCGGTCAGCAGGCTGCCCGGGTGGCTGCAGCCGGTCGCCTACGCGACGCCGCTGTGGCACGCCGTGGCGCTGTGCCGCGGGCTGTCCCTGGGCATCGGGCTGAGCGCCTGGAGCGTCGCCGCGCACGTGGGGTACCTGGCGGCCATCGCAGCGGCCGGCCTGTGGGCAGGCAGCGTCACGTACCGGAGACGGTTGTATGTCTAGGGGTGAAACACGGGCCCGTTCCGGATATCCGGTGTTGCCGTGGGGACCGGGGAGCTTCCGGCTGATCGAGCGGCACGGACGGGTGTACCGGCACGTGTGGCTGGTGTTCATCTCCGGGGTCGCGGAACCGCTGTTCTACCTGCTGTCGGTCGGCGTCGGCATCGGCGGTCTGGTCGGCACCGTGGCCGGGCCGGGCGGGCAGGCCGTCCCATACCGGGAGTTCGTCGCGCCAGGACTGCTCGCCGTCTCCGCCCTGAACGGGGCCATGTACGACTCCACCTTCAACATCTACGCCAGGATGAAGTTCGCCAAGCTGTACGACGCGGTGCTGGCCACGCCGATCGGGCCGGGGGAGGTGGCGCTCGGCGAGGTGGGCTGGGCGGTGCTGCGCGGCGCGCTGTACGCGATCGCGTTCATGCTGGTGATGCTCGCGCTGGGGCTGCTGCACACGCCGTGGGCGCTGCTCGCGATCCCGGGCGCGGTGCTGATCAGCTTCACCGTCGCGTCGGTCGGGGTGGCGTGCACCACGTACATGAAGAGCTGGCAGGACTTCGACTACGTGCTGCTGGTTTCGGTGCCGCTGTTCCTGTTCTCCGCCACGTTCTACCCGCTGAGCGTTTACCCGCCGGCGATCGCCGACATCGTGCAGTGGACGCCGCTGTACCAGGGCGTCGTGCTGCTGCGCGACCTGGTGCTCGGGGTGCCGTCGCCCGAGCTGCTGTGGCGGGCCGGGTACCTGGCGGCGCTCGGGGCCGTCGGGCTGACGGTGGCGGGCCGCCGGATCGCGAAACTGCTGCTGGTCTGACCAGCTAATGTCGGTCTGACCAGCTAACAATGGGGTTTCACCACGCTTCCCCCTGGGCCTGACCGGGTAGGCTGGCGCGGATGCTGGAAGAGCGCCGCCCGGAACCCGCCGCCGTCACCAGCGCGGACCTGACGGCGCGGCCGACTGCCAGCGCCTACCGCGACCCGGTGACGTGGGCGACGGCTGCCTGCGTGTTCGGTGCCTACGTGACGCTGTCGCTGTACCGGCTGTGGCAGCGCACCCCGTCCTCGTGGGACCTGGGCATCTACACCGAGTACGTGAAGCAGTTCGCGAACCTGCGCGCGCCGATCGTGGACGTGCGCGGCGCCGGGTTCAACCTGCTCGGCGACCACTTCCAGGTCATCGTGGCGCTGATCGCGCCGTTCTTCCGGGTGTTCCCCTCCGTGGACACGCTGCTGGTCGCGCAGGCGCTGCTCACCGCGGTGTCGGTGTTCCCGGTGACCACGGCGGCGACGTCGCTGCTCGGCCGCGGCGCCGGGCGGACGATCGGCTTCGCGTTCGGGTTCTCCTGGGGCCTGCAGCAGATGATCGACTTCGACTTCCACGAGATCGCGTTCGCCGTGCCGCTGCTGGCGTTCTCGCTGTCCGCTCTGGTCCGGGGGCGGACCAGGGCGGCGGTGCTGTGGGCGATGCCGCTGGTGTTCGTGAAGGAGGACCAGGGCTTCACGGTGGCGGCGATCGGCCTGCTGATGGCGCTGGCTGGCCAGCGGCGCTTCCGGATGGGGCGGAGCAGTGTGTCCGGCGGGCTGTTCCTCACCGCGTGGGGCCTGGGCTGGTCGCTGCTCGCGATCACCGTGATCATCCCGCACTTCAACTCCGCCCACCATTACATCTACTGGAACCTCGGCGGCGTGGTGGGCGGCTCAGGCTCGTCGTTCTCCGCGACCGGCCTGGTGACGCAGACCCTGCACTCCTGGCCGGTGAAGCTGGAGACCGTGGTAATGCTGGTGCTGCCGACCGCGTTCATCGCGCTCGGCTCACCGGTCGCACTGATCGTGCTGCCCAGCCTCGCGCTGAGGTTCCTCGCCACGAACGCCTTCTACTGGCAGACGAACTGGCATTACAACGCCACCGCGATGCCCATCCTGTTCATCGCGGCCGCCGAGGTGATGGCCCGGTGGCGCGGCGTCGAGCGTACGGCTGGCGAGGCGGCGGTCGCTGGCCCCGGCGAGCTCTGGACGTCGACCCGGATAGCCGCCGCGCGGTACGGCGCCGCGATGATGGCGGCGATCACGGTCGCGCTCGCCTTCCAGTTCCCGATCAACGACATCTGGCACGCCTCGACGTACCAGATGAGCCCGCACGTCGCCGCCGACAACGCGGCGATAGCCCAGGTCCCTGACGGCGCCACGGTACAGACGACGCTTGGCCTGCTGGCGCCACTGGCGGCGCGCACGGACACGTTCTGGATCGGCAACCCGAACAACCCGGCCACTCAGTACATCGTCTTCGACGGCCTGGAAAGCGGCTACAGCCCGCCCCCCTCGGACGTGCCGGAGTTCATCAAGGAGCTGTACCCGAAGACCAACTACGTCCAGATCTTCGTCGACGACCAGGTCTACGTCTTCCGCCGCGCCTAGCCCTCGTTCCGTTTTTCATGATCACGTAAGAAAAGTGTGTCGCCATAGCGACCACAGGTCTTCGTGATCATGAACTGGCTGGGACTAGTCT
>NZ_JBARCR010000034.1:0-4407 GCF_049794275.1 Trebonia sp. | reverse complement strand
GGTCCATGGCCAGACGCTCTTGATCCGGAACACCTGGTGCACCCTCCACGGATCGGCGTCGAAGACCGCGTAAACGGCGCTCTCATCGGCCGCCTCGACGGCCAGCAGCGCGATGTCGTCGTCAGCGCCGCTGCCGATCGGCCCGCCCAGGATGACGAACCCGCGGGCGACAAGCTGATCGGCGAACGCGGCATGCTCATCCCAGAAGGGCTGCTCGCGGATATCCCGAGCGTGGTCCCAGTTGACGCCCTTGGCCGTAGTAACGGCGAACACCGGCATTGGCAGTTCCTTTCCCGGGTTTCGGACTTATGTGTCAGCCGCTTCGTGCGGCAAGCGGGATGTGAGCTGGCTGGGAAGCCGCGCTCCGACGATGACCCCGATGAGAGCAACCACGATGCCGAACGAGAACGCTAGCGCGACTCCGGGGCCGTGCCCTATCCCGGCCGCGGCGGCGGCCACGATCGCCCCCGCCACCCCGGTACCGATGGCCTGACCGAGCACGTCGCAGAGCTGGAGAGCTGAGGTTGCCCGGCCCTCCTCGCCCGGCGCGGCGCGATCGAGCGTGGTCACGGACAGCGGGGCGTAGGCGGTGCCGATCCCCGCGCCGGCCACCGCCCAGGCTCCTATCGCCAGCTCGGGGGGAACCGACGGCAGGAGCACGACGCACATCACGCCGAGGCCAATGGCGACCAGGCACTCGCCAGGCCGGACTAGGCGGCGCGGACCATACCGGGCGATACAGCGGGCCTGCACCCACGACCCGGCCGTCCACGTGAGGGTCGACGCCGTGAGCGCAAGAGCGGCCACCGCCGTCGGGGCATGCCGGACGGTCACGATCGCGTACGGGACATACGCGTCGCCCGCGAAGAAGCAGCACGTCAGCAGCGCCCGGCTGAAGATTGTGGCGGTAAGCCCGGGCCGTGCGGACAGATGCCGAGGGGGTGTCAAGCGGCGCAGTGAGACAGCGAGAAGCGCGCTGCCGGCAATACCGCCCGCGACGACCACGGGCACGACGCCGGAGCTGAGCGACGCCAGCGCCCCGCCGGCGCCGGCTACCAGGCCCAGCACCGCTAGGTACGGCACTGCTGCCGTTCCCGGACTTGCGGGTGGCGGGACATGCCGCAGGGCTAGGACGACCAGGATCCCAGCCACGATCACCAGCGGTATCAAGCCCAGGAATACCCAGCGCCAGCCAACTGCCGCGGCCACCAGGGCGGCGATGGCCGGCCCGATCAGGCCGGGCACCACCCATGCGGTGGAAAGGACGGCGAACATTCGCGGCCGGGACTCGTCGGGATAGCACCGGGAGATCGCCACGTAGGCCACTGCGGGTACGACCCCGGCGCCAAGGCCCTGCACTGCCCTCCCCACCACGAGAACCGCCATGTCCGGGGCGGTCCCGCCGACGACCAAGCCGAGAGCAAACAGGGCAAGACCGGCGAGCATCAGCCGCCCGAGCGGCACGCGGTCGGCCAGCGTCCCGGCGACCACGATCCCGATCAGGCTCGCCAGCAGGAAAGCGCTGAACACCCACCCGTAGAGACGGAGATCTCCCAGATGGCGGCTGACCACCGGCAAGATGGTAGCGATGGCGAGAGCCTCGAACGCGACGAAGGTGACCGCGAGCACGAGGCCGACCGTCAGCAGGCGGCGCGCGGGTGCCCATATCCCGCCCGCGCCGGACGGCGTCGTTGGGGCCCTGGTCGCATCTGTGCTCACCTGAGTGAGGGTAGAGCCTCGACTGCGGTTGCCAAGTTCCCAGGTGAAGTCATGTCGGCGCGCTGCGGTAGCACCCAGTGAGGTCTGTTACGTTTAGTAACCGGTCGAGGTGGAGGACTGGGAGGGTTCCTCGCCCACCTGGACTCGCTCGGGATCCGCCACACCCGGGTGATCACCCGGCCGGAGAACAACTCGCAGTTCTGCTACATCCACGACCCCGACCACACGATGATCGAGCTGCTGCCAAGCGCTCGCGTTGAGGTTGTGACGGGTGCGCCGCACTCGATGTACTGGGAGACGCCGCAACTGTTCAACGACGTGATGGCGAGCTTCCTGAGGGACGTCGCGGCCGGCTGAACCGCGAGCCCGCTAAACGAAGATGCCTTCGGCGCCGCATCCGCGACACCGAAGGCATCTTCCGTTAAAAGCCAGTTACCTTTCCGCTAGGTCACGGGTAGCTGACGACCTGGCTGGCCACGTCTTCGTTGGCGGAGCTCACCGGACCGCCGGTGTCGTTGATGACGTGGTCGATGGTGCCGGGACCGCTGAGGTTGATCGTGAGCAGGTCGTTCATCTGGACGCCCGGCGTGTTCGGGACCTCGAAGGCATGTGACACATGGATGCTCGGGTCCACGTTGGTGAAGATGTAACTGCCCATGCCGTAACCGTGGAACGTCTGCACGTTGTCGGCCACCTTGAAGGCCGCGTAGCCGAGCACGCCGTCGTGCTCGTAGGCAGCCTGGTTTGGCGGGTCGTACGGCAGTTCGTTCTGGAAGAAGATGACTTCGCCGCCGTTGCCGTTCCAGATGACGTTGTACTGCTGGAAGTGCTCGACGAACAACCCGGTCGCGGTGACGTTGTCGCCGTTCACGACGAGGCCGTTGTTAGCGGTGTTGACGGTCCAGCCGACCGAGCCGGCCACGCCGTGATCGGCACGCCAGATCCAGAGGTCGTCAAGGATGGTGTAGGGGGTGTTGACCTCGAGGGAGACGGTCGCCTTGCCGACGTGCGGTCCGCCGACCCGGAAGAACACGTCCTGCAGTCCGGTCGGGTCGGACGGCTGGTTGTGCGGGACGCCGTTGTTGCCGTTCTTCGTGCCGATCTGCATCAGCACCGGCGAGTTGACCGGTCCGGCGTCGACGATGAGGCCGGAGATGTCGATGCCGGCAACGTCGGCGGTGGTGAGGGCCGTGCTGCCGCTGGTCGCCGTCAGGGTGGCGAAGCCCAGGCCCTGTACCACCGCGTCGGTCCGCTTGACCTTGATCGGCGAGTTCACGTTGTAGACGCCGGGGGTGAGCAGCAGGTTGAGGCCCTTGGACAGTGCGTTGTTGATTGTGCTGACCGAGTCGGACGGCGTGGCGATGAAGAACTTCGACAGCGGGATCGAGGTGCCTGGCGTGTGCCCGTTGGCCCACGTGGTGCCTGTCGAGTTGGTCTGGGGTGACGGCACGAACATGTTCCAGTTGCCCGAGCCGTCGATGTACAGGTAGGGCTTCTCCCTGCTCACCGGCGTCTGCGCGAGCGTCGTGTAGGCGGCGCCGGCACCGAAGTCCTGCGCGGGCGCGTTGATGTCGCCGGAGAAGACCTGGTTCCACACGTAGTTGGACCAGCCGCCGGTACCCAGGTTGCTGTTGCGGACGTAGAACTGCTGCTGCGACCCGTTGAGCGCGCCGCCCTCCAGATCCGAATCGGCGACGAAGCCGCCGCTGGCGAAGTTCGGGTTCTCGCAGTACGGCATGAAGGTGGTGAAGTCCTTGACATCGACCCGGCGCATCGGGGCCGCCTGGGACACCGCCCACATCTCGTTGCTTGTGTGGCAGTCGCCCGGTGCAACCGGGACGACATGGATGGTCAGGTTGGAAACCGAACGCCAGAAGATGTCCAGCGCACCGCTGCCGTTCATGCCGACGGCGGTCACGCCGCCGTTGATGACGACGTCCGACGGGTCCTGGCCCAGGCCGTCGACCTCGGTGTAATAGCCGACCGGGATGTCCAGCGGGGCGCTCTGGGATCCATAAGTACCCGGCTCGAAAAGCAGCGCATAACGCGCGGTGCCCATCTCGTTGGTGGCCTGCTGGGCGTAGATGGCGTTGACGTCGTTCTGGATGGCGGCCTGCGTCATTGACGGGGTGAAGACACAGACATTCGGGCCGAACATCGCAATGTTGGCGTCCGGACAGAGACTTGCCGGTGACGGGGCCGCGCTGGCGTTTGCTGCCCCCACGGCTGTCGCGGTCAGCGCTGAGGCGCCCAAGAGCGCCGAACTGACCGCAAGACGAGCGATTTTTCGCATAAGGCACCTCGCTGTGCTGGAGTTCCCAGAGGGAATGTACGACGCACAGCGTGCGGAAGTGAAGAGCAAACATTGGTCTAGACCAAAATAATCATTGGTCTAGACCAAAAACTGTGAATACCCCGGGATTGCGGGCCTGGGATGGCCCAACTCGCGTTCAGTCGCGGACCATTGCGTCGGCTGGGGAGAGGTGCTCGACCGTTTCGCCGGTGTCGGCGAAGGTGCGGGTGACGTAGGCGGAGCTGTATACCCACAGGATTTTCATCGGGGCTTCGCCGCTGACGTTGGTGAACTTGTGGAAGGTGCCCGCCTTCACGTACGTGGTGTCGTAAGGCACGAAGAGACGGCAAACGATTGAAGGATGCGCCGGGGCCGGCCTGGTCGACATCATCGGC
>NZ_JBARCR010000033.1:0-3783 GCF_049794275.1 Trebonia sp. | reverse complement strand
GATCCTCAGCGTAGCCGCGCTGACCGAGCCGGGACCGTGCTAGCCGTACCGCAGACAGGGTGGGCGCACGGTGGATCTCCTTTTGCCGCCCAGGGAGCATCGAGATAGATGACCGGAATGGCCGGTCGCCGATTGCAAAAGGAGATATCACAATGTACGCAGCAACGTCATGGGGTTACCGTCACCCCTACATCTGCACTGGCGTGCGCATCGCCGCCGGTACTTGGAACCTGGTCCTCGGCAGCCTGCTGCTCACGCATGGCTACCGGTGGGGAGTGGCTCTGTTCGCCACAGCGGCGCTGATCTTCTGGGCCGCATACATCCTGGCCCGGGGGAAGTCCGAATCCCGAGCGCAATGACCAGCGCTAGCGTGCGCCGGCCGACGCAGCGCTCAGAAGAGATCGCCGCCGGTCAGCACGTACAAGAAGGGCACGAGCGGAATCAGCCCGAAGATGGCCCACGCTAGCTTGCCGACGGTGGTCAGGTCGGTCCGTGACACCAGATTGATCCACATGAGCACGACCGCTACCGGGTGGAGAATACAGAGCAGGAGCTCCACCAGCTTCTTCCCCATGGCACCTCCAAGGGCCAAGCTTGCCGCACGAATTTGCTGCCCGGGGAAGCGGGTCTCAAACACCGGCCCGAGACTGGGCAGGAACGAAGAAGCATCCGCCGGGGCGCCGTCGGCATACTGGCTGACGAGACGGAAAGCGACAGCTCTGGGGGCAATCGGGCTGTCGATGTGACCCACGATTTCAGGAGTGACCATGACCGGATCCGCCACAGAGGGAATCAAGACCGTCCTGCATCCCGTGTCCGACCTCGCTAAGGCCAAGCCCGTGTACGCCGCTCTGCTCGGCGTGGAGCCATCGGCCGACGCGGCCTACTATGTAGGCTTCGACGCCGCGGGCCAGCACATCGGGCTGGTGCCGGGCGGCGGGCCGCAGGCCATGACCTCGCCGGTGGCCTACTGGCACGTGCCGGACATCGAGGCGAAGCTGGCCGAGGTGACCGCTGCGGGCGCCACCGTGAAGGACCCCGTGCGCGACGTCGGCGGCGGCCGGCTGGTGGCCACCGTCACCGATCCCGACGGCAACGTCCTCGGGCTGCTGCAGGACAGGTGAGGGCGGCGCCGCCCGACAAGATGGAGACAGGATGAGCATGGCCACGAGGCCGGAGACGCAGGCGCCTGAGCCGCACGCTGCCGACAGTCACGACCTGATCCGCGTGCACGGCGCCCGGGAGAACAATCTCAAGGACGTCAGCATCGAGATCCCGAAGCGCCGGCTCACGGTGTTCACCGGCGTCTCCGGCTCGGGCAAGAGCTCACTGGTGTTCGGCACGATCGCGGCGGAGTCGCAGCGGCTGATCAACGAGACCTACAGCGCGTTCGTGCAGGGCTTCATGCCGACCCTGTCGCGGCCCGAGGTTGACGTGCTCGAAGGGCTGACGACCGCGATCATCGTCGACCAGCAGCGGATGGGTGCCGACCCGCGTTCCACGGTCGGCACCGCCACTGACGCCAACGCGATGCTGCGCATCCTGTTCAGCCGGCTCGGGCAGCCGCACATCGGCTCGCCCAAGGCGTTCTCCTTTAACGTCCCTTCGATCAGCGGAGCCGGCGCGGTCACCCTGGAGCGCGCCGGGAAGACCGTCAAGGAGCGGCGCAGCTTCAGCATCACCGGCGGGATGTGCCCGCGGTGCGAGGGCCGGGGCACCATCTCCGACATCGACCTCACCCAGCTGTTCGACGCGTCCAAGTCGCTCAGGGAGGGCGCGATCACCGCTCCCGGCTACACCGGGGGCGGCTGGAACTCTCGCCTCTACATCGAGTCGGGCTTCTTCGACCCGGACAAGCCGGTCCGCGACTTCACCAAGAAGGAGCTGCACGACTTCCTGTACCGCGAGCCGGTCCGGATGAAGATCGCGGGCATCAACATGACATACGAGGGCCTGGTGCCCCGGATCCAGAAATCGATGCTGTCGAAGGACCCGGACGCGATGCAGCCGCACATCCGGGCGTTCGTGGAGCGGGCGGTGACCTTCAGCGCGTGCCCGGAGTGCGGGGGGACCCGGCTGGCGGAGCCAGCCAGGTCGTCGAAGATCAAGGGGATCAACATTGCCGACGCGTGCGCGATGGAGATCCGCGATCTTGCCGAATGGATCGGGGCGCTCGACGAGCCGTCGGTAGCGCCGCTGCTCGTCACTCTCAAGCACACCCTCGACTCGTTCACGGAAATCGGGCTTGGCTACCTCTCGCTCGACCGGGCGGCGGGCACGCTGTCCGGCGGCGAGGCGCAGCGCGTCAAGATGATCCGCCAGCTCGGCTCCTCGCTCACCGACGTCACCTACGTCTTCGACGAGCCGACGATCGGGCTGCATCCCCATGACATCCAGCGGATGAACGAGCTGCTGCTGCGACTGCGGGACAAGGGCAACACGGTGCTGGTCGTGGAGCACAAGCCGGAGACGATCACGATCGCCGACCACGTCGTCGACCTCGGCCCCGGCGCTGGAACGGCGGGCGGCACCGTCTGTTTCGAGGGCACCATCGGGGGGCTGCGGGCCAGCGGCACCATCACGGGCCGCCATTTCGACGACCGGGCCACCCTCAAGGAGAAGGTGCGGACGCCGGCCGGCGCGCTCGAAGTCCGCGGCGCGAGCACCCACAACCTGCGCGACGTCGACGTCGACATCCCGCTCGGCGTGCTGGTCGTCGTGACCGGCGTCGCCGGCTCCGGCAAGAGCTCGCTGATCCATGGCTCGGTATCCGGGCGGGACGAGGTGGTGTCGGTCGACCAGACCTCGATCCGCGGCTCGCGGCGGAGCAACCCCGCGACCTACACCGGGCTGCTCGACCCGATCCGCAACGCGTTCGCGAAGGCCAACGGCGTGAAGCCGGCGCTGTTCAGCGCCAACTCAGAGGGCGCCTGCCCCAACTGCAACGGCGTCGGCGTCATCTATACCGACCTGGCGATGATGGCTGGCGTCGCTACCACCTGCGAGGAGTGCGAGGGCAAGCGGTTCCAGGCATCGGTGCTCGAGTACCGCCTCGGCGGCCGGAACATCAGCGAGGTGCTCGCCATGCCGGTAGCCGAAGCCGGGGAGTTCTTCGCCGCCGGCGACGCCAAGAACGCGGCGGCGCACGTCATCCTCGGCCGCCTTGCCGACGTCGGGCTCGGCTACCTGAGCCTCGGCCAGCCTCTCACTACCCTGTCGGGCGGCGAGCAGCAGCGACTCAAGCTGGCGACCCGCATGGCGGAGAAGGGCGGGATCTACGTCCTCGACGAGCCGACCGCCGGCCTGCACCTCGCCGACGTAGAGCAACTGCTCGGCCTCCTCGACCGGCTCGTCGACTCCGGCAAGTCGGTCATCGTCATCGAGCACCACCAGGCGGTCATGGCGCACGCCGACTGGATCATCGACCTCGGCCCCGGCGCCGGCCACGACGGCGGCCGGATCGTCTTCGAGGGCACGCCCGCCGATCTCGTCGCCGACCGCCCCACGCTCACCGGCAAGCACCTCGCGGCCTACGTCGGCGCCTGACCGGAAGACCAGCGGAGCGGCTTCACCCGGCCAGGGTGAGGCCACCTGCCCGCAGGCCGTGGGTGAATACCGATATGACGAGCGCCATCGAGTTCGAGCACGACTTCCCCGCGCAGCCCAGTGCCGAGATGGCACACCGCGAGCAGGACCGGCGGCGAGCACTGGAGGCCTACCACTACTTCTACCCGACGGTGTCGCTGGAATCGATCGCCCGCGGGACAAGGGCAGCGGGGGCAG
>NZ_JBARCR010000032.1:0-2199 GCF_049794275.1 Trebonia sp. | reverse complement strand
CAGTTTCCGCTAAAATCCCCATTCTGGCAGCCAAGATCACCGTGCCAGATGTGCCGGACTGGGCGGTGCCGCGGCCGCGGATTACCAAGCTCATCGCCGAGGGCACGCAGCGGTGCCCGCTGACCATCGTCACTGGCCCTCCCGGCGCGGGCAAAACGATGGCACTGGCGCTGTGGGCAGCGGCCGAGCCCGGGACTGTTGCCTGGATCTCCATGGACGACTTCGACAACCAGCCAGGCGCCTTCTGGTCCTATGCCGTCGCGGCACTTGGCCGGTCCGGAGTTGCCCTTCCTGCGGGGTTGTCGGCAGCTTCGCGCCGACGGGCATCGGGCCATATGTTCTTGCTGCAGCTTGCGTCGGTGCTGGCTGCCCAGAGCCCGCCGGTGTCACTGGTCGTCGACGACCTTCATGTCCTGACCAAACTGACGGTACTGACCGAGCTTGACTTCATTCTGCGGAATGCGCAGCCGGGTCTGCGCATGGTGGTCTCCTCCCGGGTGGATCCGCTGCTGCCACTGCACCGCTACCGGCTGGCCGGTGAGCTGACCGAGATCCGGGCCAGCGACCTGGCTTTCAGCACCGTCGAGGCCAGGCTGCTGCTGGCCCAGCACGGCAGCGCGCTATCGGCAGACTCCCTCGGACGCCTCATGCGGCGGACCGAGGGCTGGGCGGCCGGCCTCCGCCTGGCCGCGATGTCCATGGACGGCTGTTCCGACCCGGACCAGTTCGTCAAGGAGCTGATCACCGAGGACAGCGCCCTGACTGGCTACCTAGTGGAGGAGGTTCTGAAGGGCGCTCCGCCTCAGGTCCGAGAAGTGTTGCTGACCACGTCCATCCTGGAGCATGTCAATGCCGAAGCGGCCAGCGAACTGACCGGCGACGAGCGAGCCGGTGCGATTCTGCCGGCGATGGCTCGCGCTAACGCGTTCGTGCAGCCGACAGGGTACGGGTGGTATCGCTACCACACGTTGTTCGCGGAGGTGCTGCGGCTGAAGTTGAGGCGCGAGTACGCGGACCGGGTGGCCACTGTGCACCGGCGGGCTGCCCGGTGGTATGAGCGAAACGGAATGCTTACCGCGGCGGTGCAGCACGCTACACAGGCCGACGACTGGCAGCTCGCCGCCACCGTAGTCATCGATGCTCTGGCGATCAGCGAGATCATCGAGCCGCGGAGCAGCCCGTCCCTGGCCGACGAGTTCCGGTGCATGCCGCGCGGCGAAGCCTGGGCAGGACCGCAGCCGTATCTCGTCGCCGCCGCGGTCGAACTGGCCGCTGGCCGGTATGATTCCTGCGCCGCCGCGCTGGATATGGGCGAAGGCATGCTTGCGCCCCTTGCCGCCGATGACGACGCCGCGTGCCGGCTTGCCGCCGCCGTAATCCGCGTCACTACCTCCCGCCGCACCGGGGATCTCGTGGCGGCGGCCGCAGCCGTTTCGGATGCGGAGGCGCTGGTCAGCCGGATGCCCGAGGACAAGCTCGCCCAGCACCCGGAAGTCAGAGCGCGGGTGCTGGCCGACCGTGGGGCCGTCGAGCTGTGGCCTGGCCATCTCGACGAGGCGGCCCGCTTCCTCAATGCGGGTGTGGCCGCCGCGACCGGTCCGGGCGGAGAGCGCGAACGGGCCGCCTGCCTCGGGTATCTCGCGCTGGTGGAGGCCTTGCGCGGCCAGTTGCGCCACGCCGCAAAGCTGGCCGACCAGGCCGCGGAGGCCTTGGCCGACCAAGAGCAGCAGCCGCCCCCTCAGCAACAGGACCCCGCGGCGATTGCCGCGCTCGCCTGGGTGCACCTGGAACGGGATGAGCTGCGGGAAGCCGGCAGGCTGCTCAAGCAGCTGGACGCCGCCCTGCGTGTCAGCCCGGACAAGCTGATTGGGGCGGTGGCCTGCCTGGTAGCGGCGTATGGTGGGCTGGCTGAGGGGCACGGCGGAGCGGCCGCGCAGATGGTAGCCGGGGCACGGTCTGGGTGGTCCGTCCCGGCATGGCTCGACCGGCGGCTGAGCCTGGTCGAGTCGCGGGCATACGTGGCGGCCGGCGATACCTCGGCCGCGGCCACTGCGGCCGAGCGGGCCGGCGGCGATAGCTCGCCAGAGGCGGCGGCCACGCTCGTGCACGCATGGCTGGCCGCCGGGGACGGCAAGAACGCAAGGCTGGCGCTCGCATCCGCACTAGCGGCCCGGAGCGGGGAGCCTGAACGGGTGCGCG
>NZ_JBARCR010000031.1:0-2337 GCF_049794275.1 Trebonia sp. | reverse complement strand
GCGCCGGGGTCGCGATGGCGTTCGAGCCCGGCCACGGCAGGACCGCGGTCCCGGTACGCAGCGCGCTGGCCGGCAGCGTCATCGCGGTCGCCGCGCTCGCGGCCGCCGTCGTCTTCGGCGCGAGCCTTATCGGCCTAGTCAGCACACCGCACGACTACGGGCAGAACTGGGTGCAGGAGGTGGACTTCAACTTCGGCAGCGCTACCAGCGCCCAGGCCGGCCAGATGGCGCAGGCGATACCTTCGATCAGCGGGTACGCGGGCGGCGACTACGGGCAGCTCACCATGGACGGCGTGATCGTGCCCGCGATCGGGATCGACCAGGTACGCGGCAGCGGGTACCTCACGCTGCTGGCCGGCCGCGCGCCGACCGCCCCTGACGAGATCGCCCTCGGTGAGGAAACGCTCCGCGCGATCGGCGCGCGTCTCGGCCAGACCGTGCAGGTGACCGTCAATCAGGTCAGCACCGGCGGCCCGGGCATCACACACTCGATGCGGGTCGTCGGCGTCGCCGTCCTCCCCGCGTTCAGCCGGGGCAGCTTCTCCCCCACCGGCCTGGGCACAGGAGCGGTGGTGTCCGCAAGCGTGTTGTCAGAGACAGACCCGTCCGCGGGCTGCGCCGGCCCACTCTGCTACAACTTCTTCCTGCTCAGGTACCGGCCGGGCGCCGACCTGGCCGCCGCGGCCGCCAAGATCACCGGGGTCCTCACGGCGAGTGGCTGCCCGGTCGGGTCGTGCATCATCGCGCCCGTCGCCGACCAGCGGCCCGGCGACATCAAGAACTACGCCAGCATCAGGGACACCCCGCTCGCGCTCGCCGTGGTGCTCGCGGTGCTCGCCGTGGGTACGCTGGCCCACGTGCTGCTCACAGGCGTGCGCCGCCGCCGCCGCGACCTGGCGCTGCTCAAGACCCTCGGCTTCACCAGGCGGCAGGTGCTCGGCACGGTCGCCTGGGAGGCCAGCGCCTTCGCCGTCGTCGCGCTGCTCGTCGGGCTGCCGCTCGGCGTCATCGCCGGACGCTGGGCCTGGGCCGTCTTCGCCAGCGCCGCCGGCGTCTCCACAGCGGCCACCGTGCCGCTCGCCACCGTACTGCTCGCCATCCCCGCCACCCTGCTGGCCGCCAACCTCATCGCCGCGGCGCCCGGCTGGGAAGCCGCCCGGCTGCGGCCCGCGCTCGTGCTGCGAACGGAGTGACCGGAACCTATGGCGACTGTCTGGCTTGAGCTGCGCGCCGACCTCAGGCAACGCTGGCGGGCGCTGATCAGCCTCGCGCTGCTGCTCGGCCTCATCGGCGGCGTGGTGCTCACCGCCGCGGCCGGCGCACGGCGGACCGACACCGCGTACCCGCGGCTGCTGAGCTGGGCGAACGCGACCCAGGTGGACCTCCTCCCTGCAGCCAACGGCTTCCCGGCCGACTACTACGCGGCGCTGGCTAAGCTGCCGCAGGTCGCCCAGCTGTCCACCGCGGTGCTGTACCAGGTCGTGCTGCCGACGGCCAGGCACGCGGACAACAACCAGGTGACCGCCATGTCGAGCCCCGATCACGGCGTCGGCCTCGCCACCGACAAGGTGAAGGTGCTGCAGGGCCGGCCGTACGACCCGGACACCCCAGGCCAGGCGATGATCGACCCGCAGCTCGCCGCCCTCGAGCACGTCGGCCCCGGCGGCACGCTCCGCCTGGTCGGCGTGCCGAATGACCCGAAGACCGGCAGCCCTGACTTCACCAAGCGGGTCCCGATGGCCTTCCGGGTGACGGCGGTCGTCGTCTTCGACAACCAGATCGTGCCGATCGGCGGCGGCAGCGGCAGCGGCAACATCGAGCCGACGGCGCTGGTCAGCTCGTTCCCTGTGTCCGGCGCGGCCGGCGCGATGAGCTACGGTAACGAGGCGCAGATCCGGCTGCGGCCAGGCGCGACCGTTGACAGCCTCTCGCGGGCTGCCACCGCGCTGGCGAAGCGGTACCCGGACACCAGCAGCCAGATCCTGACCATCAGCCAGGCCGCCCAGGTGGCCGCGACCCAGCAGGCCATCCGCCCGGAGGCCATCGCCCTCGCCGCGTTCGCCACGCTCGCCGGCCTCATCGCGCTCGCCGTCATCGGCCAGCTGCTCAGCCGACAGCTTGCCCTGGACTCCGCGGAGTTCCCCGTGCTGCGCGCGATCGGCGCGACCCGCGGCAGCCTCGTCGCGCTGTCGCTCGCCAGGCTCGCCATTGTCACCCTGGCCGGCGGCGTCATCGCCGTCGCCGTCGCCATCGCGGCCTCCCCGCTGATGCCGATCGGTCCGGCCCGGCTGGCCGAGCCGGACCCGGGCGTCGAGGTGAACCTCGCCATCCTGGCAC